>NZ_JBFSPI010000036.1:0-47254 GCF_041464685.1 Vibrio sp. 10N.237.312.B06 | reverse complement strand
TAAAAAGGTGGTCGATTAAAAACGAAACTAGGGGGCACATCAGCCGAAATACGCACCAGGCTCCTGATGCCAATTGTTCTCTATACCACTCTTTTGCGATATCTCTATCACTTTTGATGTCTTCGATATCATGTCTTCTAAAACAAACTTGGTGGGAGTATCTTGCAACTTTTTCTTTCCATAATGGATGAACGTCAGGTAAACCATCGAGAAAATCGGCGAGCAGGCTCTCAGGATTTAACTCTCCAGGCAAGCAAAGGTAATTTTTTAATTTGCCTCTACCTTTTGGTAACTTTCCTCTTACATCCCCATCTAATATAATTATTGAATTTGGATGTGTAAAATTAGGCACCTTTTTTCGCCCTAGCTCTAAATAATTATTGCACCCTAAGCTAAGAGGTTCATAAGATAAATTGAACTTATTTCCTTTAAGTAAAGCTTTGGCAAACTGAATACATTCTTTATCTTCAGTGTAGATTGACAACTTTGAAACTTTTTCGGGTGGAGCATTACCTATGCTGACATTTAAATTATGTAGTATTTCTTCGAACGGGGGAGCTTCATCAATCAGTATCGTGTTATCTTCTTTTGTAAGATATACAGTATTGAATTGCTCGTTTCTTCCTCTAGCTTCTTTTAATTCAGAGAGTCTTTCAAGCATTTGTAGCGAATGAGTTGTAGCTATAACTTGTATTTTTTCTCTTTTACTAATGCTAGCTAGGAGGTCAAGTAATTGAACTTGTGAACCTGGATATAATGTAGCGTCGATTTCATCAATGGCCAGGATGCCACCTTCATATTGGTCTGGATGTTTTTGTTTTAGCCGTTTGAAGGATAAGATTGCTAGAAGAATCTTGCCTAAATTATCTTGGCCAGCTGAGTTAGATTGCCAATCATAATGTTCAGTAGATACGCCGAGTGTGTTTTTAGATGGTCCTTCTAGATAATCAATTGTTTCCAAGTTATCACGATTGATTAGAATTTTTTTATAGTGCTTCGTAAACCATCGTTGTTCTGCAGTTGTTAACTGGATATCTTTTTCTTGGATTTTACCAGCTTCAGCAATTGGTATAAGACGTTTTAAGCTTAGGTACAGAACTGGTAGTTGAATATAACCACTTCCTGATTCGCGAGTTCCTTTCTGCCAGAAGCGGATTGAGCGGGCAGTTCGAGGTATACTTTCTACAGTAAAACCACCTTGTTCACATATATCTTCATGTAAATCATGGTTGTGGAAATATAGAGTCCATTCATGAGTACCAGCTAAATCTCTTTCTGGAGATAGCTTAAATTTATCTGAAAACGATGAGCGGTAGGTACCGCCAATAAGTGGCTTTTCGTCTGAAAAAGGGTGATCTTTAGTTGGTATCGTAAACGTTTGGCTAAGAATACCTAATAGAGTACTTTTTTGGGTACCGTTCTGCCCAGCAATTAGTGTTACATAATCCCCTAAAGAGAATTGAACGTCTTTAAAACCACGAAATTTTTCAATATGAACTTTATTAATAATCATGCGAACCTAGCAAACTTCAACTCTGAAAGGCTAACTTATGCGATATAGCCCGATATGCTACGATTTTAACTGAAATATTATGCCATTAACATTCATGTACTTGATTGTTCGCACATTTTTGACGTAAATGATGAAAAAATCGCCTCTAAACTGGTAAAAAAAGGAGTTCATATCTGATACTTGTAACTGAATAGCATGAGGTGATCCTTTTTTTTGATTAATATTGAAATTATTTTTGAGCTTGGAGCCTACATCTTTACTTTTGCGAAAGATGGTACATTACTACTCATCCTTCTAAGGAAGAAGATAAGCTGTTTTGACCTGTAAATATTTCTGATGTTTTTCGGTATTATGTAATATTAGCAACTTTAGCTGGAACGATAATTTATGTTAGAGTTGTTGCTCACTTCCATTAATTGATAGGCTATTATGCGTGATTGTATAGTTAAAATTTTACACATACTAACAAAGACATCATTAAGAGTTGTATTACTGTTGTTTATCATTACCGGGTCGATAGTGTTCTCAATGACAGCATTTTGGCCTTATATATACAGTTTTATATCCCAGTATGAATCTTTTGGATTGTACGAAAAATCATTTTTTGAAAACTTGTTAGTTGAAGCTCATGGCTTGGTTTTTGATGTTTTTGTTTTGGGTTTAGTTTTCGCTTGGATAGACGGTCATCGCCAAAAAAGAGAGGCGATTGCAAGGAATCTCGAAGGGTTATGGGATTTAAGCTCTTTTGATGGTAAAAAGTATGTTAAACGTAAGATCAATATAATAAAAAGATTAAATGGTTTTGGCGTTAATAAAATAGATGTTACAGATTTAACGCTAAAAGACGAAGATTTGATAGGTTTTAGATTTATGAAATCAAACCTTTTTGGTCTTAGTTTTCGAGACTGTAGTATTTTTGATTTAAATATCCATGACTCGAAATTAAATTCATCCAACTTCAGTGGCTCTAATTTTAAAAATGCAAAGTTGTTAAATACCAATTTTAATAATTCCGAGTTTATTAATTCAGAATTAGTAGGGGCTGATTTTAGGGGTTCAGATCTTTTTCGAGTAAAGTTTTCAGGAGCAGAGCTAAGAGGGGCTGATTTTCGCAATAGTAACTTAAAAAATGCAGTCTTTGATAACGCAGATTTAAAACAAGCAAACATTAGAAAATGTGAAAATATTAGCGTGGAGGCTTTATCTAAAGCTAGGTGTCTCGACTATATCAAGGCAGATGAGTGGGTGCTTGTTGAGCTAAAAAAAATAAGGCTAGATATGAAATTTAGCAAAAATCCCAATAAGAGTGTGGATTAATTCTTAATGGATATATGAGTTATTTATAATTAGGAGGGAATCGAACACCTCTAGTGACATAGTCACATCCGAGGCAAGAGCCTCTCCAGCTAAACCAAGACGCAAACTACATGAAAACTATAGTAAATGCAATTGCTCGGATGTGGGAAATGTCTATGTGGTTGCATTTTTGAGTAATATTATACTAGATGCGAGGTTTGAAGGTTGGTTTAAGGAAGGCTGCCACGGGCAGCCTTTTTATGTTAAAGCCAAGTGATAGTACTACTCTTGCTGAGGGACAATAAGCTAGTTCAGTATCACTTACGTAATTAACCGCGAGTGATTGAAAAAAATGATTGCAACAACTAGCGCTTCTCCATCACTAACGCCACTCTACCCACAACCCTTACTTCATCTTCTTCGACTGTTAGAGTCGAGCCGTTAAAGCTGATCGCTAGTTTCTTACCTGGTAAACGCTGAATTTCGTTTAGTGAGAGTAGGCCGTCCATATCGACTAGGTACGTGCCGCTTACTGCTTGGTGAACTTCCTTATCGACAATGAATGTAGCTCCATCGTGCTCGGTGCACATCATATACAAACCACGCTTAGATTGACTAAAAGGCTCGTTTAAAGCCTATGAAGTATTTAATGATATGTAGAATATCATTATGATCTCATATCAAGTAGCTCTAAATCTGTATTTTATGAATTACAACAGTTACTTACGGTTTTTAGAATGCTTATTACACATACGAGGCGATTGAATCAGGATGGAAGTTTTTGAGTCTGGACGGATAGGACGGTTACTGATGAGTAATCAAGTTGCAGGAACGGCCCAGCAGATTACTACTGAGCCTTATCATTAGACTTTACTTCTACTTCGCATAATTCGAAGGAAACAGTGCTCGTTTCGCTTCTTCATCACGTTCGGTTTTAAATTCAACGTCTTTGCCGATTTCGCGAGCACGCAGTGCGGCAGGGCGGGCGTTGATTGCATCGAACCAGCGCTTTAAGTTCGGGTAAGGTGCTAGGCCTTCTTCACCAAGCACGAAAGGTGCTTTATCAACCCAACCCCATGCCGCGACATCGACGATGGTGTACTCATTTCCGACGAAAAACTCACGACCTTCCATATGTTTCTCTAACACTTCGTAGTGACGTTGCGCTTCGCGTAGATAACGATTTACCGCGTAATCTAAGCCTGCAGGTGCAGCATGACGGAAGTGTACCGATTGCCCAGAGTATGGACCAAGACCGCTTGCGATAAACATCATCCAAGATAACAGTTCAGCTCTGTCTTCTGGTTGACCAGTTAGCTTGCCTGTTTTCTCAGATAGGTACAGAAGGATGGCGTTGGAATCGAACACGCGTTGCCCATCGTCTTCAATGGCTGGTGTTTTACCGTTCGGGTTAATCAAACGATATTCCGGCGTGTGTTGCTCGCCTTTTAAGGTATCGACAGGAACAAGTTCAAAATCTAGGCCTGTCTCTTCCAAAAACAGAGCGATCTTCATTGGGTTTGGTGTTTGGTGAAAATAGAACTTAAGCATGGGGTAACTCCTTGTATTGGTCATTTATTAAAGCACCACTTGAACGATCGTTCAATGATTGATTTTTGAATTTTCTGTGAATTGACTGATTTGATATCACACTCTGTGCTTTTTGAACTTGGTTGAGCAAACGTGAATGAGCGTCGACTTGTAGAGAGATAGCGTTTTAAGTTGCTGAAATAATGAACATAAAATGCACATTTAAGTTTGATGTTGAGCTTCGAAACTTACGAATTTAGATGGAATAGGCGTGTGGGGGCGAAGTTAAATATTCCAAAGTCATCAAGGGAGTTCCTCATAACTCGAAGCTATCTGGATATTTGAGCTTACTCTGGCGCATAAAATCGTGATCTGCAGCCACACCTTATGCAACAAATGAATATTAACCTTGGAGAGTAAGGTTTGGTTCACGGTTTTTTAATCTTGGCGGCTTACATTGGTGAGCAAATCTGATGTGAAACACTTAACGACACAGGATCTTTCCATGAAAAAGAACATTATCGCCCTCGCTCTTGGTGGCATGCTCGCTTTTGGCGCAACACCTTACTCTTTTGCTGCTAACGATGGCGCTGTACAGGCTTCTGCAGATTACGCGCAGTTGGTGACTAAGCGACAAGTTGTCGACCAACTACTTCTTGATGCGTTGCAGGCGTTTAAGTCTCCAGCAAGAATTTCTCACGCGGGCTTCACGGCTAAAATGCCAAGCAACATGGAAATTGTGACTAACCGATTGTTAGAAGCGTACCAGCTAGAACCTTACCGTACTGATTTGTTGATTTCGGCGGCGAACGCTCAGATCTACAACAAGAACGCAGAACGCGCTATTGAGTTGTTTGAACAAGCACTGACGGTTGCGCCAGACGATGTCGACTTGCATGCGTATCTTGCGGTTTGGCAAAGATTTGAAGGCAATGAAAGTGAATCCAACAAGCACATGGATAAACTGGAAAGCCTGAATAAAGGCAAGGCAGAAGACATCAAACGTATTTTTGCAACGGTTGACCGCGTGTTAGAAACACCTCTTAAAGAGTCTGCAGATAAGGGACTGTTGAGCGATCACGGTGCCATCGTCACTTTGGGCTACGCGCTTAACCCTGATGGCTCTATGCATGAAATCTTGATTGAACGTCTTGAAACCACATTAGCAATGTCGAAAGCTAACCCAGACGCGATGATCGTGTTAACCGGCGGCGTACCTAAGAACCATAAGACAGAAGGCAAGTTAATGGCGGATTGGCTTATCTCAAAAGGGGTAAGCAAAGACCGCATCATTGAAGAGAACTACGCGACCAGCACGGTAGGCAATGCTTTATTTAGTAGCTATGCACTTGCTCGTCATGACATTAAACATGCGACCATTATTAGCTCGGCAAGCCATGTTCGTCGTGGTCAAACTCTGTTTGAAATTGCGAGCTGGCAGACGGGTCCTCAGGGCATTACCTTCGATACGGTCTCTTACCCAGATAAGCCGCTAGAAGATCTTAAGAAAGCGAGCAGTGGTGAGCTATTGGGCATCTACCGTGACGCACTAAGAACTTATGGCATGTGGAGCTACCGCTCTTACCCATTGGAATCTCGTTAAGCCCAAGCATTATTTGCGTTTGGGAAAAGCACAGTTCGTGTTAAACCAAAGCTTCACTTGCTAGTACAATCGAGCACAGCTAGATGGTATGCTGTGCTCCTACTTAATTTAGTGTTTCAAAGGCAAAAAAATGAACCCGATTTTAGCAATGTTGAAAGAGAACAATATTAGCGACGAGCAGATCAGCGAGATATTCAAGACGTTGACCGAGAACCCTCTTGCAGCAATGGCGACAATCAGCCAGCTTGGTTTACCACAAGATAAGCTTCAAATGCTGATGGGTCAGGTAATGCAAAACCCTGCGCTAATCAAAGAAGCAGTTGAAGAGCTTGGCCTAGATTTTTCTAAGGTTGAAGCGGCTAAAGAGCAACTTCAAAAATAAGTGAGTGTGATCTAGCGGTTGAGCTCATGAGCGATAGCTGGTTTGGCTAACGGTTCTTGGCAGCGCTAATTAGACTCTAATAAAAAGCCGTTTGAGCATTGTGATTGATGCTTGAGCGGCTTTTTTGATCGCCATTAGAATGGGTTAGGGTACTAACAAATGCCAACTCGATGTGACTCACTTGTTCAAATCATGTAGTTTCGTGTTTTAACTCGTTCTGAACCGATCTACTCCGGTGTTGCTCATGAAATCTAGCTTAAGCATTCGATCTTACACCAAGCAATTTAATACCCATGCTCATGATGATCATCATCAACTGGTATTGCCGATCCAAGGCAGTATCAATATCGAGATGGTGGGGTATGTCGGCAAAGTGGCCGTGGGCGAATGTGTGGTGATTCCAGTAACCACAGCGCATGCGTTTAAGGCGGATGAAGCCGCGCGGTTTATTGTCGCGGATATGGCAGAGTTACCGCAGCACTTGTTAGAACATGAGCTCTCGGTTTTCACGATAACGCCACCTTTAATGAGCTTCTTGCTGTTTGTTGAGAAGCAGTTGGAATATCAGGTCGATAGTGGTATTGAGTCATCAATCTTGGATGTGTTCTCACTGCTGTTAGAGCAACAACAAGTGAGTAAAAGTATCGACCCAAGAATCCGTGCGGTACAAAGGTTGATTGCGGATAACTATACCCAGCCGTTATCCATTTCACAACTTGCAGAAACGGCCTGTTTGAGTCCCACTCAATTCAAAAAACGCTTCAAAGAGTGCTTGGGTATCAGTGCGCTTAAATACATCACTCGATATCGCATGGAGAAAGCCCAAGCCTTGCTAACCCACACTGATTTACCGGTTCAGTTGATAGCCGAAAATGTGGGTTATAGTGATGTTTCTGCTTTCAGTCGTCGCTTCTTTCAGCACTTTGGAATGTCTCCAAGGGCGTTTCTAGGCTCAATGAAAGAGAGTCTTTAGAAACAACAATAGCGTCCTTTCGGCAAACTAACTTTTATCAATCTTCACTATTATCTATTTCAGAACTGAAAATTGGGTAATAGAAATGAATCTTGCCATCAATCGCGTTAACGAATTCCAAACGGGCACTTTAGCCATCTTGTTTGCTTCTATTTTATGGGGCACGACAGGCACCGCCGCAAGTTTTGCGCCTGACCTAAGCCCATTAGCAATTGGTGCTTTTTCTATGGGCGTCGGTGGCCTAATGCAAGCGGGCTTGGCGTATCGAAAAATCCTATTCGCTTTCGACAAACTTTTGCAGAACAAGAGGCTGTTGGCAGTGAGCGCTTTGGCTTTGGCGGTCTATCCTTTAGCTTTCTATTCTTCAATGAAATTATCAGGCGTGGCGATTGGTACCGTGGTTTCGATTGCAACCGCGCCTTTCTTTTCGGCATTGTTAGAGTGTCTGATTAGCAAAAAGAATAATATCAACAAACGTTGGCTCACTAGCTTTGCGATTGGTGTGGTGGGTATTGGGTTGTTGGTGTTTTCAGAATCTTCATCGACGAATGAGTCAGGTGATGATCTCAAGCTGTTGGGTATTGCTTTAGGTTTGCTCGCTGGGTTGTGTTACGCCATTTATTCTTGGGCGACAAAAGCACTGATAGACAAGGACATTGAGTCTCAAGCGGCGATGGGCAGTATTTTTGGCCTCGGCGCGATGCTGTTGCTGCCAACACTCTGGTTTACGGGGGAGAACCTGTTTTCCTCGCAGATTAACGTATTAGTCATCAGTTATCTGACGTTAATCCCACAATGCTTGGGCTATATCGCCTTCAGTTTTGGTTTACGCCATGTGACCGCGAGTAGTGCCAATCTACTGACTTTGTTTGAACCAGTAGTTGCAGCGGTGCTTGCCGTCTGCGTTGTCGGTGAGCTGATTCCTTTTATAGGTTGGCTAGGTATGTTTCTGATTGTGCTGTGCTTGTTGTTACAGTCGAAGCCATCTAAAGGAACGTTATAAGTATTTGTTTTGTCACGCCTAATTGAGATTTATTCATGCGTAATTCTTATAATTGAATAAAATCAGTATCTCAGTTGTGAGAGTGCTGTTACTATCGCTATCAATAGTCGGGGGGCATATACCTTATTTGGTGTTTGCTGAGATCGTTAGTCGAGACCCGTTGAACCTGATTCAGTTAACACTGGCGTAGGGAACTATAAGCACTCGATCTACGTCTGCACCCATGAAACTTTCATGAGCCTAATGCGACTTCTCCTTCGATCAGTGTTCGTTCTCCTACGTCTTGTAAGATAGTAGGAGCGACAATGACACACAGTTCTATTTCAAAAGATTTAACACCAAAAACCTCAGTTTCACAGCACTCTGCTGATGGTTCGATTCGAACGAACACTCCGATTGTATTGACGATCGCAGGCTCAGACAGTGGCGGCGGTGCGGGTATCCAAGCTGATATTAAAGCTATGTCTGCTACAGGTAGTTTCGCTTGTTCGGTAATTACCGCTATCACTTCCCAGAACACGCAAGGCGTTTCCGCCATTTTCCCTATTCCACTCGACCATGTTGCTAGCCAGTTAGATGCGGTTTTTACTGATCTGAATATCGTGGCAGTAAAAGTCGGCATGTTGGCTGATTCTCAAATCATCAAAGTCGTCGCGGACAAAATCAAACAATACCAACCTAAACACTTAGTGATTGACCCTGTAATGGTCGCGACAAGTGGTGACCTGCTGTTAGAAAACTCGGCTATCACGACGCTAAAGCAAGAACTGATTCCGCTGGCAGACATCATTACGCCTAATTTGCCTGAAGGCGCAGCATTAACAGGCAAGCCAGTACCTGAAAGCGAAGCCGAAATGCAGGGCATGATTGAAGATTTACGCGCACTAGGTGCTAAAGCCGTTCTTCTCAAAGGCGGTCATTTAGAGAAAGATGAAAACAGTAACGATCTACTGATTCTCCCGACGACGTCTGCATTGATTAGCGCGAAGCGTTTCCCGACTAAAAACACCCATGGCACAGGTTGTACGCTCTCTTCTGCCATTGCATCTTTCTTGGCTCAAGGCAACACGCTGTCAGAGGCTGTTGACCTAGGTAAACAATACATTTCGCGCGCGATTGCCCGTGCTGATGAGCTTCAAGTTGGTCAAGGTCATGGCCCGGTAAATCACTTTTTCGCTGGGCACGGTAATGTCCGTTAATACGGTTGGTGTTCAACTCAGCAATGCCTCCTTACGTTATAACGACAGTGAGCACGCGACCTTGTCGGGATTGTCTCTTAGCTTAAACGCAGGTAAGTGGACGGTATTACTGGGTCGAAGTGGCTGCGGAAAAACCACGGTATTGCGTTATCTGGCAGGCTTGCTGGACGACAAGGTGGAATGGCAGGGCACATTGGTAACCTCTGATGAACTGCCTTTAACGGATCGCATAGCATACATGGCGCAACAAGATTTGTTACTGCCGTGGTTGTCGGTTATCGACAATGTTTGCCTAAGTCATCGCTTTCAAAATCCAGTTTCTGATAAAGCACGGCAAACCAATCAAGCACTAGAGTTGTTAGCTGCGGTTGGTTTGGCTGATCACGCGGATGCTATGCCGGATCAATTGTCTGGAGGTATGCGTCAGCGAGTTGCTTTGGCTCGAACCTTAATGCAAGACAAGCCAGTCGTGTTGATGGACGAACCTTTCTCTGCGCTGGATGCGGTAACAAGACACAAACTACAGAGCTTAGCGCGTGAGCTGTTAAGAGACAAAACCGTTGTGTTGATCACCCATGATCCACAAGAAGCGGTGCGTTTGGCGGATAACTTGTATGTGTTGCAAGGCATACCTGCGAATGCTCAGTCTTTATCTGTGCCTCTCACATCAACACCACGAGTGTTAGACGGTGAATGCGCTGAGTTACAACAAGCGATCTTAGATCAGCTGGAGCGTGATTATGAATGATCTAACGCGAAGCGAAGCTACTGATAGCTCCAAGATAGAAAACTCAATGGAAGAAAGTTCAACTAACACACAGATCACGACTAAGCGCCCTCGTCAGATGAATCCTGTTATGCGTTTGCTGATCAGCAGTGCTGTGATTCTCGGTTTATGGCAAATGGTGGTCGTTATCTTCGAGATGCCGAGCTTCATTCTGCCAGCGCCTGCAGAAGTCTTCATCAAGCTAATTGAACGCTACGATGTGTTACTCAAACACACTTGGGTGACTGCGCAGGAGATCTTACTTGGTCTGCTACTCGGTTTGTCTATGGGGCTGTTTTTCGCCCTACAGATGTTGATGTTCGAACCGCTGAAACGCTGGTTGTTGCCTATCTTAATTGCTAGCCAAGCCATCCCTGTGTTTGCGATTGCGCCAGTATTGATGCTGTGGCTAGGTTATGGCATCGCGTCAAAAGTGGTGATGGCGGCGATCATTATCTTCTTCCCTGTAACCACTTGTTGTTACGACGGCCTACGTAATACACCGACAGGTTACCTTGATCTTGCTAAGACGATGGGTGCATCGAAGTGGCAATTGCTCCGTTATATCCAACTGCCTGCTGCGCTGCCAACACTGGCGTCTGGTATTCGTGTCGCTGTGGTTATAGCCCCAATTGGTGCGGTTGTAGGCGAGTGGGTGGGTTCGAGTGAGGGGCTAGGTTACCTAATGCTGCAAGCCAACGCTCGCATGATCATTGATGAGATGTTTGCTGCCTTATTCATCTTGGCGGTGCTGTCTATTTCGCTCTACTTCGTCACCGATAAATTACTCAAAAAAGCTATCCCTTGGGAAAACCAGTGATGGCTAGCTCAATAACACTTGTTTAATAAAGCTTCGCTCACGCTATTTATCTAAACAAAACTTCGTTAAAAATTAGCTCGATACACACAACAATAATATTCAAAAGGAAAGGTTAACTATGAAAAATACTAAATTGGTAGGTGCAGTGGCACTGCTTGCTTCGCTAGTTTCAGGTCATGCATTGGCGGATTCTGAACAAAAGAAACTGACATTGATGCTGGATTGGTTTGTGAACCCGAACCACGGCCCAATTGTGATTGCTCAAGAGCGTGGCTACTTTGCTGACCAAGGCTTAGAGGTTGAAATCCAAGAGCCAGCCGACCCAAGCACGCCAGCAAAATTGGTTGCTGCCGGTAAAGTCGATTTAGCGGTAACTTACCAACCAAGTTTAACCATGGATGTAGCGGCAGGTTTACCTCTCGTTCGTGCATCAACCCTTATCGCGACGCCACTGAATACGTTGATGGTTTTAGATAATGGCAAGAACGATTCACTAGCGGATCTGAAAGGCAAAAAGATCGGTATTGCGATTGCGGGTAACGAAGAAGCGACCATCGGCACCATGCTAGCTCAAGAAAATGTTGCGTTTACAGACGTGCAAACCATCAATGTCGGTTGGGCACTGTCGTCTTCATTGGCATCAGGCAAGGTAGACGCAATTTGGGGGGGCTTACGTAACTTCGAAACTAACCAGTTAGCCCTTGAAGGCTTTAAAGCGAAAGCATTCTTCCCAGAAGAGCACGGTGTACCCGCTTACGACGAGCTTATCTTTGTTGCGAACGCAAAGCAGCACGACGATGAAGCGATCAAAGCGTTCAACAAAGCACTTGAGCAAGCAACGACTTACATTGTGAACCACCCACAAGAGTCATGGAGTGAATTTGTGGCGTACTCACCAGATACGTTGAACAACGAACTTAACCAACGCGCATGGAACGACACGCTGACTCGTTTTGCACTTCGCCCTTCTGCTGTAGATATGAAGCGTTACGATGATTACGCGCAGTTCATGTTCGACAAAGGCATTATCAAATCACTACCAAAAGCCGCTGATTACGTGCCGACTTTTGACTAAGGAATCTCATGAAATACCAAGACTTAATCCAAGCTTGTCAGCAAGATTGGCAAGACTACACCGAGCATGATTTTGTTAAAACGCTGGCGAACGGCACCCTCGCTCAGCCGTGTTTTTTGCATTACCTGAAGCAAGATTTTCTGTTTTTGAAGCAGTATGCTCGCGCTTATGCATTGGCAATTTACAAGGCTAAAACCTTGGCTGATATGCGTCGTGCACTGCCAAGTGTTCATGCGCTGCTAGATTCTGAAATCTCTCACCATGTGACTTACTGTGGTCAGTGGGGGTTAACCGAATCTGACCTAGAAAACGAACCGGAAGATTTCGGTACGGTGGCTTACACGCGCTACGTTCTAGATGCGGGTATGACGGGTGATCTTGTCGACTTATATGCGGCATTGGCTCCGTGTTCAATTGGTTACGCTGTTATCGGTAAAGTGTTGTTAGAGAGCAGTGATACCGTATTAGAAGGCAACCCATACGCGAGCTGGCTTCAGCTTTACGGCGGAGAAGAGTTCCAATCTGGCGTGGCAACGGGCGCAGAATACTTCAATCAGCTGCTTGCTGAAATTGATATCAACAGCGAGCGCGGTCAGAACATCGTTCATATCTTCAAAACGGCAACGCGTATGGAAGTGGCTTTTTGGCAGCAAGGGCTGAATGCTCTTAATGACTAATCACGGCTAAACCTTGTCGCTAGCCAACCTGCAGCGGCTTAAAACGACTTTCACGAATAAGGATTTACCCATGCTAACTGAACAAATCATCCAATCGTTGCGCGCAGTACGAGAGCAAAAACCGTTGGTTGTAAACATCACCAACTACGTCGTGATGAACAATACGGCCAATGCGTTATTGGCGATTGGCGCTTCACCTATCATGGCGCACTCAAAACAAGAACTGGCTGAGATGATGTCTTTCTCTGGCGCTTTGGTGATCAACATCGGCACGCTCGACAGCGTTTGGACGCCAAGAATGTGTTTTGCTGTAGAACAAGCCAACGCGAACAACAAGGTAGTGGTTCTTGACCCTGTGGGTTGTGGCGCAAGTACGCTGCGTACCGAGACTTCTCGTGAAATTGCACGTTTAGCGGATAAGTTAATCATTCGTGGTAATGCGTCTGAGATTATCGCGTTAGCGGGTGAGCAAGCACAGAGCAAAGGCGTTGATGCGCTAGATAGCAGTGATGCTGCATTAGGCGCAGCGCAATGCTTAGTCGCTGAATACGGTGCGAATGTGGTGATTTCTGGTGAGACAGATTACGTTGTCACCAAAGACAGTGTTGTGACGTTAAACAACGGTCATCCAATGATGCCGTATGTAACCGGCATGGGTTGTACCTTAACGGCATTGACGGGCGCATTTGCTGCTGTTGGTGATGAAAGTGGTTTGGCTGCTGCGGCGGTATTGGGTGTGGTTGGTGAAATCTCGGCTGAGAGCTCACGCGGCCCAGGTAGCTTGCAAATGAACTTACTTGATGAGTTATATCAATTGGATGAAGAGACTCTGATTCAACGTTTGAAGATTCAGTAGATTCAATCTGGCTATAAGCATTTAGCTCACTAAAAAGCCCCCAACACGAATGTGCTGGGGGCTTTCTTATTATATAAACCGTGTTCGCTATGTTTTCAATAAGCGAGGCTCTAAATAACAGAGACTTTGAATAACAGAGACAGAAAGTTAGCTAGGTTCTAAATCGATTCACTTGGTTTTCTAAGTGATGAGCAACTTCGGTTAAGTCGCTCGCTGCGCCAGAAATGCTGCTTACAGACTCTTGGTTGCTCTGCGCGATGGTATTGGCACCTTGCGCGTTTTCACCCAGTGACTTGGTCAAGCAATCTTGCTCATCTACAGATACTGCAATTTGGCTGTTGGCCTGATTCAAATCTTGGATGTGTTGGTTAATCACATGTAAGTTCTGAGAAGCTTGTTGTGCCTGAGTTGAAGCATATGAAACCGTGCTGTGACTCTCTTTAATCGACTCTAACGCATCTTTAGCGCCACGTTGCAGTGAGGTGATGAGTTCATCAATCTGGCTTGCAGAATCTTGAGTACGCTTAGCGAGCGTTCTTACTTCATCGGCTACGACAGCAAACCCACGACCTTGTTCACCTGCGCGCGCAGCTTCGATAGCCGCGTTCAATGCCAGTAGGTTAGTTTGCTCAGAAACGCCTTTGATGACTTCAAGAATGGCACCAATATTCATCGACTCTTTATGTAGGTCAGTCACTTTTTGACTGCTCACCTGCATGCTTTCATCAGCGCTGCCAATTTCGTGCAGTGTTTTGTCGACTTCTTTTAGACCCATCGCCACATTCTCGGTTGCTTGGTTTGCAACTTGAGACGCGTGGTTAGCACTTTCAGCAATTTCTGATGTGCTGGAAGCCAATTGATCAACGGCAGAAGAGATATTGATCATCTCATTGTTCAACTGTGTTGCGTTGGTCGAGCTGTTATTGGTCACTTGATTCAGCGACTCCGACATCTCACCAATACGCACACTAGAACGGTTCACTTGACCAACAATATCGCGCAGAGATTCAATGGTGATCTCCATGTTGGTCAGCAGTTCGCCGATTTCGTTCTTGCTCTCAATGTTCACTTCAACATTTAAGTTACCTTGAGAAAGCTCGTTGGTGATCTGTTTAACCTGCGCGATGCCTTTGGTAATAGAACGAGTCACCAACACAGCGCTTGTCATGCCAATCACCAAAGCCACACCTGTTAGCAAGAAGATGATTTGAACTGAACGTTTTTCACTGGCTTGCAGTTCTGGCGTTAATGCTTGTTTCTGTTGCTCTAGAATACTTTGAGCATCGGCTACCGCGATAGCCAAGCTGTCACCAATCGAGGCAAGCGTTGCAGTTCTTTGCGTGTTCTCGATCATCTGCTGATGAACTTGTTCAAAGCCTTTTGCATACGCTTCGCGCTGGTTAGAGAAATCTTCAATCAACTCGCTTTGGTAAGGGGATGATTTGAGAGACTCAATGTCGCCTTCAATACCTGGCAACGCGTATTTAAAGATATCTTTACCCGCTTCATAGGTTTTTAGGTCGTTGTTGTTTGAGTAACTCAGTACAGTGATCTTGGCTGCGAGGAAGTTCTCCATCAACATACCCGCGTATAAGCTCGCGTTTGGATCATTGTTGTTGTACGACTCATACAACAAGCTCTGAGCGGCTTTGAGGGCGTTGGTTTCTCGTTTGACCATCTCGACATTCACCAATTGGTCGATGAGCAGCTGGCTCTGTTTCATTGAGCCATAAGCCGTGTCAAATGCCGCTACGCTGTCTTGTACTAATTGCAGGCTAGCTAAGCTATCGGTTTTGGTGGTGGTTTGGATTAAGTTGTTGAGCAGTTCATCAATCGCGAGTTTACTTGATTGATAATTCGTTTCGTATTGCTCATCCAATGACTCTAAGTAACGTTCAGAGGCTAAACGCATCTGAAGAAAGTGCACTTGAATGTTGCCTGACAGAGTCGCTTTCTGGCTGAGATCACTGTATTGACTAAAGCCGTTCGACAAGGTTTGGATACCTTTGTAACTCACAAGGCCTGAAATGACGAAAAAGAGTAAGCAGATGGCATAACCCAGCTTGATCTTAAACGCTATAGAAAGGTGGCGCATAACTATCCCTATATTTACCTGATTCCTTCATAGCGAAGTATTCCATAAAACAGCGTTCTGGGCAGGCTTAAGTGAATAGTTTGTGTAATAAGTAACGCTTTCGTTAAAAAATCCGGTTTTTTAGTATCGTTTCAATGGGTTGCATATTTGTTGGAGCATGCTTAATTGAGCTAATTGTTTATTAACTTCCATGCACATGATGCAAATTGTCGGTAAAATAGTAGAAACGCAATTTAGACTCCGACTCCAAAGGCACGATATGAACCCTTATAAGCTCTACTTGGTTACTGATGACCAGCAAGATCTAGAAACGCTTAAGTTTGTAGTTGAACAAGCAATCGCTGGTGGTGTCACTATGGTTCAAGTAAGAGAGAAGCATGGAGATGTCAGAGCTTTCATTGAACGTGCGCAGGCCGTTAAGTCGATTTTGGCTGGCTCTGGTGTCCCGCTGATCATTAACGATCGGGTAGACGTTGCGTTGGCTGTGGATGCTGACGGCTTACATTTAGGACAGTCTGATATGCCTGCAGAGTTAGCACGCCAGTTGATAGGTCCAGATAAGATTCTTGGGTTATCAATTGAAACTGAACAGCAGTTACAAGAAGCCGATAGCTTACCGATCGATTACATTGGCCTCAGTGCGCTTTTTGCCACACCGACTAAGACGAATCTAAAGAAACATTGGGGCTATGATGGAATTAAAATGGCGTTGGAGACAACGAAGCTACCGATTGTCGGTATTGGTGGAATTAACGAATCGAACATCCCGCAGTTAGTTGAGAGCGGTATTCATGGGTTAGCACTGGTATCTGCGATATGTCACGCTGAAGATCCCAAACAAGCGACGCGGGATCTGTTATCTCTAATGGGAGAGTGAAGGGGTTATAGACTAGAAAACAAATGAGGTTAACCATTTGTTTTCTAGTTAAAGAACAGGCTCATAGAAAGGCTAAATTGGCCTATCGCTTGAGCTTTTAAGACAATTTATTTAATGCACAGTTTGGTTTACTGAGCGCATAAAGCAACAGTACCGATGCTCATAAGAACGATCGCGGCATACCAGCCGTATTGTGCGGTCTTATCAGCAACAAACACCTTAATGTAGTTAAGTTCTTCATGCGCCATTGCAATGAAGTCTGTGTAGTTAATCGATAACTCGCGGCTCGCTTCTTTCAAGTCTTGCTGAAGTTTGTTGAAAGCCTCATCGATGAAGCCTTTTGTTTCTGAAACAGACGGAGTAGCAACCAAAGTTAAGCTATTCCAAACTGCCATACGCGATTCATACTCGCTTTCACTGACACAATTAAGTACGCGTAAATCATACTCTCGTTTGTTACGCTCTTTGCCCATTTTCTCAGGGCAAATATTTCTTAAAACGTTCACGACAAATTTTCCAAAAGGTTCATTTAGATATAAAAAAGCACTCGAAGAGGGCTCATAAACTGGGTGCGAATCAATATTCAAAAGTGATCTATTTGAAGCTTTCACAAGTGGTTGCAGGGCAGGGGCACTTATGTGGGAGATTTGAAGTTGGGTCAGTGGTGTTAAAGAGCGATTTGGGTTTGTCGATATCAGTTTGATAAGACAAACCCTTTGGGATCGCATACTAGTTATGTCACTTTGGGATATCAACTAGGGTGTTTTATCCACACGACAAAGAAAATTATCGGCACGAAAAGCGGAAATGAGGTAGTGCTGGAGAAAACACAACCGTCATTGACTTAGGATTCAGTTGCTAAAATAGGCTGAACTCAAGGATTGGGGAAGATTAGTTGGCTTGCCATTGATTGTTCTCTAATGAGTGGCCTTTTAGTTTTTCAAGTAAACTTGTTAACACTGGGCCATTGATATGGCTGCGAGACACCAAACAACCCACTGGAGTAATCCAACCACCATGCTCGTGTGCCACTGGCAGTGCTACGAGATCACCTTTCTGAATCCCTTCCATCACCATCATTTCAGGCACATTTGCCCACCCTACGTTCTGTTCAACGAGATCGATGATCGTTTTGTGGTTGTTGGCATACCAAAGCATGGAGCTGATGCCATAGGTGAACCACAATTCGCGCTGCTTAGAACTACGATGCACACATTGGCGGTAGCGCTTTAGGTCTGAGTCTTGAACGACGGGCATTTGGCTCAGCTCGTGTGTGGCGGAGCTAACTGTAAGAAAACGTGCTTGACCCAGTAAGAAGAAGTCCATATCTACTTTAAGTTCACCATCCGCATAGATGATGCCTATCTGTGCTTTGCCGCGTCTGACTAAGTCTTCAACATCGAAGGTTGAGGTGGTAATAATATCGAAGTGTGTGATTGGAAACTGATCGGCTAGTGAGCTGATTATCTTAATGAAATTCTTATCTATGATGCTCTCATCAATGGCAATGATCAGTTCGTGTTCATCTTCTTGTGTCAGCGATTCTACTTTTTGGTCGAAGTACTTTTGTTGGTCGAGAATCGACTTAGCGACAGGCAATAAGGCTTTACCTGTGTTGGTCAAAACAGGGATGTTTTTCTCGCGGTTAAACAGCTCTTGATCGATGGCTATTTCTAGGTTGGCGATCGATTGGCTGACACCAGACTGAGCGCGTTTCAGCTTGCGTGCTGCAGCAGAAAAAGAGCCACTTTCACACACGGTGACGAAGACTTTTAGTTGCTCAAAACTGTACATGTTACTTCTCGCTCAATACCAAATGGGATGATAATGCTCAGGCTATCACTAATCGTGATGGCTGTTAACTTTCTCTTATTATTTCCGATGACATAATCCGAGCTAATCCAACCCATACTAGATTATTCAGAGGAATGTATGAGTACGTTAGAAAGAGTGTTTCACTCAGTATTATTCGAAGTTTTGGCTGTAACACTTTCAATTATTGGTTTAGCGATATTTACCGATCATGATGTGAATGCCTTATCAGGAACCATGATAGTTGTTGCGACAATCGCTATGATTTGGAATTACTGTTTTAACCGCATTTTTGATCGCTACTTTACGGGTGAAAAATCTCAGCGTTCACTTAAGCTGAGAATATTCCATGTGGTTTTGTTTGAAGCAGGCTTGTTGATAGCGACGATCCCAGTGATGGCTTTCTTGCTTAATGTGGGGATTTGGCCGGCATTTTTAATGGATATCGGCGTGACCATTTTTATTACCATTTACGCGTTTGTGTTTAATCTGATTTATGATCACGTGAGATCGTTCTTGGTACGCAGATCTTTCGCGGTTAAATTTGGAGCGAGCTAAAAGTGGTCTTAATCCTGGCGAGGGAGAAATAACCTCGTCATTCTAAGCTCATCTCCGTCAACACTCCCTCAAAAAAGCGCAAAACGCTTTTAACCGATCCTTCGGAAAGCGTTTTGCTTTTTAGTGATGCAACGTTATCGGCTTCCCGAGTAGCCCACTTATTGTTTGCAGTTCACTTGAAAATCGATAGAGCGCTTAGGCTTTTTCGGTTTTCTGCGTGTCATCCAATGCAAAGTAGATTTTAGAAACAATCACTTCGGCAACCAGAATGGTAAATACCACTGCAAAGAAGGCGACGACACCGTTCCAAGGCCCCGTGAAATCCACTTTGTCACCAAATAGAATGTTGATGGCTTCTAGCATCACGAATTTTGAACCGACGAGAATCACATAGCTCGACAGGCCTCTGTAGATCTTAGGGGCAGTGCCGGGTTTCGACTTGAAGTAATCCGCGAGCTTATGTTCTAAGCCGATGGATAACTTGAGCAACAGCTGTAGCAAAATCGCAGCAGCAAATGAGATGGTGAAAGACTCGATATTGACGAAATCCCAATATTCATCAAAAAAATTGAGAACGGTTAAATCAACGAGTACGGCGAGTGTGTAACCGACAAAGAGCCGTTGGGGCGTATTAAATCCATATACTTTTTCTATATTGCTCATCTACATCTTCCTGAGTAAAGGGTTATAAAAAACTTAGGAGATAAACTTATAACTTTCAAACGCTTATTGTTTTATATGCGAAACAGCTCTTAAAGTGGGTGTGGCGCATTATGGTAAGTATCTCTGTCGAGATTGATCCAAGATGGTACTTCGACTTAAAGAGGAGTAAGTATGATTATTTATTTTAGGGTACAAGACGTAGAGGAGCTTTGGGGCGCGATAGATCTAGCGACACTCTTACAAATGGAACTGAGAGGGAGGCCAGATTGTACTTAGTCCAAAACTACACTTAGTCCAAAATTACATTTAGTCCAAAATTGAACGTTGGTAAATCTTCGGCGTAAGACCAGACACACGCTTAAACGCCCGAGAAAAGTGAGAGATGTTGGTGTAGCCGAGTTGGCTAGAGATGTAGGTCAGCGTGTGTCCTTCTTCCATCAGCTCACATGCGACTGAAAATATTAGGTTTTCTTTGATTTTTCGATAGGTCGTATTTTCATTTTTGAGTTTGCGTTGAAACGTTCGCACAGAAAAATTGAGCAGTTCAGCCGCTTCTTCAAGTGAGAGATCTTGTTCTTTCATGTAGGGCTTGAGTAGCTCATAAACGCTATCGGTAAAGCTGGTGTGCCACTCAATAAGCGTCGGTTTAGCACTGAGTTCTTTAGAGGTTAGGCGAATTGGGAGTTGTAAGATTTCTTCAGGGATCAGCACAGCCGTCGACGACTGTTCAACAAACAATTGGCAGCTACTTGGCACCAGTGTTTTGACGACATCGATGTCATGTCCTTGCAGACGCACTTTACTAGGCAACCATGGGGATTTGGATAAAATGGTTATTAACTCAATGATATATGTAATTGCAAAAGCTTCTCCCCATTGAAACGTAGGGGAATTGTCTTCGGGTGCAGTTCGGCAAAACCAACTTTGGCCGTGTTCTTGAATAAGCTCGACTTTGCTGCCTGGGGAGTCGTAGGCAAAGATTGAATTTAGGTGTTTCAGCGAATCACCAATGGTTTTAAATTCGGCAAATTGATGCAAGACATTTGGGATGATTCGACGTCGAAATGCGAGTCCTAGAATATCGGTGAACCGAGATACGCCAAGTTGCGCCGATGTGAGATAAATCAAACGCTTAATGGATTCCGATGGCACAAAATCGCTTTCTGATTCGATAAGGTCTGGTGGTAAACCGGAATCTTTAAGCAACATATGTAAATCAAGACCATAGTCAGAAAAAACCTGAACCAGAATTTTAGCGTAGTTCGTCTGAATTACTGGGACTTGGTAGTGACTAGAGGTCATGAGAATACAATCCTGTATATATTGTTGCATTATTAGACGTGCATATCATTTGCAACGTTTTGTTTACTAAATCTAACCCTATTTACTTGAGTTTTCCATTGCTGGGTTTATTTTTAAAGTATTAATTTTGTTGATGTTAGTTATCTAGAAGGGAGCCCCATGTCAGAAGCCAAAGGGAATAAGCAAGAAGCCAATGAAGAAGTTGGCCAGCAAGAAAACGGAAAAGACAAAGTAAGAAAGGTCACAAACTACCTATTGTTGTTTGTTGCATTCATGTTGCTCTTCAGTGTCATTTCAGACCGCATCATCCCTATTACTGATAATGCTCGTGTAAAAGGTTATATCGTTCCAATCAAGCCTGAGGTGTCGGGTAAAGTGCTCGATATACTGGTTCAACCAAACCAACTGGTTAATCAAGGTGACAAGTTAGCTATTTTAGATGAGTCTGATTACAAAATTGCAGTACAACAAGCCGAGCAAAATTTAGAGATTGCAGGCCAAAATGTCGGTGCTCAAACCGCGAGTATTGCTTCAGCGCAAGCGAAACTCACTTCAGCGATTGTTGAAAGACAAAACACCAAGCTACAAGCCAAGCGTGTTTTAGAGATGGCTGATAAAGGTGTGGTTTCTAAATCAGATGCAGATAAAGCGAGAGCCGCATTAGCAACGTCTCGAGCGGCGGTTGTCAATGCAGAAGCTGACCTTGACCGTGCTAAGAAACAAATGGGTAAAGAAGGTCAGGAAAATAGCCAAGTGAAAGCGGCGTTGTTAGCACTTGAACAGGCACAGTTGAACCTAGAGCGCACCGTGATTACAGCACCCACACAAGGTGGCGTTTCTAACTTTAGCCTTTCTGAGGGTTTTTACGCATCAGCAGGTCAACCGATCATGACTTTTGTTTCGACGGAAGATATCTGGATTGAAGCTTATTATCGTGAAAATAGCCTTGGTAACGTAACCGTCGGTGATGAAGTGGAAGTGGCATTGGATTTCGCTCCAGGACAAATCGTGAAAGGGCGAGTGAGTAGCATCGATTGGGGGGTTGATTGGGGGCAAAATGATCAAGCAGGTAAGCTTGCGCAAGCTAGTCAACAAACGGGTTGGTTGCGCCAAACACAGATGCTTCCTATCACCATTGAATTTGATAATGAAGAAGTGACAGGCATGCTCCGAGTGGGTGGCCAAGCGGATGTGATTGTTTATAGCGGCGATAACTTTGTGTTCAACGCGATAGGCAAAGTATGGATTCGTCTGATTAGCGTATTGTCTTATGTCCGATAAGCCGATTCCTGACCAACAAACACAGCAACGGATCCTGCGGTTTACCGTAGGGGTCACGTTGGCTGTTTTCTTGGCGGCATGGATAAACTGGCCACTTGCGTTTGTGGCGCCAGTGTTCACTGCTAAGTTCTTAATTGATAAACCAAACCTCCATAAGGAAACGGTCTACGAATTGTTATTGGCTGTTGTTGTCACCATGGGGTTAGGTTTATTGCTGTCGCGAGGAATTACCCATTACCCGATCCCACTACTGATTTTAGTGGGGCTAATGATGCTTTGGGGTTACTACTTGTTTGTAGACCCTAAATGGAATCTGTTCGCCACCATACTGTTGATTGCTGTTTTGATGCTGCCTTTTATGGCGATTGATAACCCCGGAGTCTCTGTATTGTTGGCATCAGGTTTAGCGACTTCTGGTGTAGTGTCGGTGACTATTTTTGCGCTGGTTCATGTCTTCTTCCCTGAACCTAAGTCGGAGTTCTCTGGCTTTGCGTTGGTACCTTTCAATAAGACAGAGCGCTGGTATGCGGCTTTCCGTGCGATGATTATCTCTTATCCCGTTGTGTGCTTTTTCTTTATTTTTCAGATATCTGAAGCATTGTTAACCATGATGTTTATTGCGTTGTTATCGTTAATGATTACTTCAGAAAAATCAGTCAAATTAAGTGCATTTCTGGTGATCAGCAATGGCATTGGTGGCTTGCTTGCGATAGCGGCTTTTTCAATCCTTTCGATTGTTCCGAATATTATCTTCTACTCTTTATTCATAGGCTTGGTCGCTATTGTGATTGCTAAGAAGATCTACACGGTTCCCGAAAAAGCACCGATTTTCGCCACTGCATTTAGTACCTTGCTAGTACTTGTCGGTAGCACATTGATGAGCTCCGGCGATATCGATAGCAACACTTTTATTCGCATATTCCAATTATTGCTAATTGGCATATATATGATTTTGGCCTCTTTATTTCTAGAAACTCGGAATTGGAAGTTTCTACAAAATCAGCATTAATTTTGTCTAACAAGGACGTCTTATGAAGTTATCCGACGATTTTTCAAAACAGGCGATAGACGCTGCCATTAAAATTGCAGCGATTGCTATGCTCGTCTACTGGTGTTTTGCGATTTTACGCCCATTCATTCTATTGGTTATTTGGGGGGCGATCATTGCGACTGCGCTCTATCCAGTCGCTGTCGCAATTTCAAACAAAACGGGGATGTCGAAGGGTAAAGCCAGTGCATTGCTGAGCTTTATTGGTGTGATTCTTTTGTTTATTCCTTTGGCGGCGCTTTCTTCTGGTATCTACACCAGCGCTTCTGATCTGATGACAGGGTTTCAAGACGGCACATTGTCATTGCCTAAACCGAAAGAGTCTTTACAAGATATTCCGTTCATTGGGGAGAAGGTATATTCAACCTTGGTAGCTGCCTCCAATAATATTGAAGGCACGTTCATAAAGTATGCTGACGAACTGAAACAGTTTGCGACGAAAGCTGCTTCTGTTTTAGGCTCTCTCGGCGGTGGGTTTATTCAGTTTATTATTTCTACCATCATTGCTGGCGCATTTATGAGTACCGCCGATAAGTGCCAAACAGGGGTCACTCACTTAGTGGCTCGCCTAACCGATGGTAAAGGTGAAGAGTTGGTACAGTTATCTAAATCAACGGTACGTAGTGTCGTGCAGGGTGTGATAGGTGTTGCTGTGATTCAATCCATTATGTCAGCAATTGGTTTAGTGATTGCTGGCGTTCCTGCGGCTGCGTTTTGGGCATTAGCTGTTCTGCTCATTGCAATTATTCAACTTCCGCCGATTCTTGCTTTATTGCCTGCAATTATTTACATGTTCAGTGTTGAATCGACGCTAGCGGCGAGCCTGTTCTTAGTATGGTGTATTTTGGTCAGTGGCAGTGACGCTATTTTGAAACCGATGCTATTGAGCCGCGGCTCTCATATCCCAATGTTGGTTATTCTACTGGGTGCGTTGGGTGGAATGGCGATGTCAGGAATCGTTGGTCTGTTTGTTGGTGCTGTGATACTGAGTTTAAGCTATGAGCTGATGATGGCATGGCTTGGACTTGAAGATAAAAACCAAGAAGAAACTGAGAAAAAACCAGCAGGGGCAGAGGGAAAATAGATGAAGCCAGTCTCTAAAGACGACAACTTCTACTTCTTATTCTATGCACTGTTGGTGTTGTTTTTTGGTTGCGCGGTGATGCAGCAGTTTTATCCGCAAGGTCAAAAGACCATTCTATTTTTGATCATTATTACTTTGGCTGTTTCGATTGTGGGCATACATAAAGAGCGAGCCTTGTATCGCTCTTGGTATGGTCTGCTATTGATAACCGCTACGGTGTCGGGGGTATTCTCGTTTTTGGAGGACTATAACCTTTCGATAGTGACGTTAACGGCATTGGCGGTGTTTCTGTTCTCACACATTTATTCCGCTCTCAAACAGGTGATGAAAGCAAAAACGGTGACGCCCAATCACATTATCGGTTCAATCTGTATTTACTTGTTGTTAGGGTTCGCTTGGTCGACTATCTACTTGTTGATTTTAGAAATCTTTCCGAATGCCTTTAACGGGTTAGAAGAGCAAATCTGGCTGACCAACTTGTTCAATGCGATGTACTTTAGCTTTATCACTTTGACTACGGTGGGCTATGGTGACATTTCACCCGCTTTGCCTATTGCTCAATTCTTTGTGTTCATGGAGTCCATTATCGGCAGTTTCTATTTAGCCATCATGGTCGCGAGCTTGGTGAGCATTCGACTTGCACAGTCTCAATCTTAAGTGCAATCTTTTTCATTTAAGTACCTGTATAAGTTAGAAGTCTGTTTTGTTGGAACAGGTGTAGTATGGATTTTAATCGATGATCAGTTTTACCATTTAACGCCATATGGATTAATAAGTAACCAAAAGATAACGTATTGAGAGAATTTAAGTACGCACCTAGATATAACCTATCAAGTTACCGAAAAAACGAGGTTATATAGTGGTATGATCGCGGGCTCAGCACCATAAGTGATAAAGAATAGGAAACAGAATGACTCACCTTACCGATCAGCAAGAAGCTGCAATGGCGACGTTTAAAGAAAACTTACACCTTCCAAATGGTGGTTTTCATAAACTGATTATCGATCTAAGTAAGGAATATCAGCTGCCTTTTCAAAAGGTGCGTGCGGTTTTAAAGAAAGCTCAAAAAGGTGTTGAACGACAGATACGAGAAGACTTTAACAGTGTTGATGGCACAGTACTGAGCCAAGAGAATTGGGTGAACATTATTAAGTCGAAGCTTGTTGAGTTAGCGGAAGAAAACCAAACGGTGATGGATAAGCTGCAACAAAACCTGAAGTATCAAAAAGTGTTGTCGGCAACCGAAGGTTCAATCGCAAGTGAAGACGAACGTGACGAGTTGATTGAAGAGTTGATTCAAGCTTATGAGAAAGAGGTGTTCAAACCTTTACTGGCGATGCTGCATACAACAAAGCTGTATTGGAAGTTAATGCTGGTGGATGAGACATGTAAGATGAATGAGGAGAATCGTGAGAAATTCAGCGATTACCCTCAACACATGCAAGCTGCAGAACACTTATATACTCTTGATCAAAAGTTAAGGTCGATGCCGTTAACTTATTAGTCCATGAATGCAATGATAATGACTCATTGGTGATTCAGAGTTTGATATAAGTTGGTTTCAATAGAAGCACGATAACCTAGCTAGCGTTAGCCGCGTGTGAAATGCAAAAAGGGCTAGGTTTCTGATCTGTTTTACTTCTACTCTATTTTGTTCTGCTAGAGCGAATTGAGGGTGACATCTTTTACATCTTTGGGACTAGATGGTGTTTCTTTTGTAGCCTATGGGAAATGCTATAGGAGTGTGAAATGTCCTAGGGTGTTTCCGTTGCCTGAAACGATAGTTCCGATGCTTTCTCGTTCATTAAATTCAAAGTCGATGAGATAACTGTGATGTTGTAGCTTGGGCAATATGTGGCGGTGGAGTATATCGCTATTGAGCTGTCGAATCTCGGTGACCCATGAAATATCTTCTTTGTGTAAGTCTATTTTAATCTTGAGCATTTATTACCTTTTAGTTTATTGACTGTTTTTTCGCGTGATAGTTGGTACCAATGGGTTTGTCGTGTTGTTCTGCGTGACATAACTGTGCCTTGTGTTTATTACATTTGTATTTAAGTGATCGATCTATTTTGAATTCGCTAAAAAGAAAGCAAATGACGAATAGAACGGTAGTGGGATCTGATTTAAAAGCTATTGAATGACTATCTGGGTGAAAGCTGACGCAGAGATGGTGTAACGAGGGAATCGAGAACTGTCTATGTGGAACTTGGACTTACTTTAGCATTAACAGCTCTATAGATTAGAGCCAGGTGGCGAACTATACGCCTAGTTTTTTAAATTACAACCCTATTTCTAATTAAATTTAAAAATATTTTTGAATGATTTGCCGTCGCTTATTGATAGTTAAATGAACGAAGGACAGGGGATTGACCAAGGTATCTGACTGAGGATCGGTTTTGCACCGCTTCGTATTCTTTGTCATTGGTGGTTTTAATTGAGGTATTAATTTAGTGGTGGTTAAGTGTCTATTATATTTGGTCTTTACATTGTAAATTACAATTTGTGACTCTGAGGTTTAGCGTTGTAATTAGGAGGTTTAGCGTTGTAATTACAGGTTTTTCGGACACTTTCCCCCATCAGGTTTTTTCTTCAGATTGATGATCATTTTCCTCTTCGCGCTTTTTGCTATTTTTGATTCCTAATATATCTCCCGACTACGCAAAACATGAATACTCACTTTTACATTTCTGAATAATAAAGTTGTTGTGTCGCTAATTTAACGCAAACATAATTTATAATAGTTCTCACTTGCGTTACAAGTTTGTTGTCAAAGCAATGACAGACTTTAAATTATCGTTATTTAGCCGTTGTGTACGCCCCATGCTCATCTATGAGTAATGTGACTTTTATTGTCATGAGTGGTGGTTTGTATCCTTGGCAAAGGAAGACACATGAAGAAAACAATCAATTCAGTTCGTCAGTTATTGGGTGGGCTTGCTATCGCTCTTGCATCATCATTGATAATGACCGCTCAAGCGGAAACAATCACTATTGAACACGTAAAGGGCACGGTGCAGTTTACCGAAGTACCACAGCGCGTTGTAGTACTTGGCTTTGGTAGCTTGGATGTGCTTGATCAGATTGGTATACAGCCAGTTGGCGCGCCTCACAGCCTAATGCCTGACTACCTAGCTTCGTACAAAGATACGACGGCAAATACGGGCTCATTGAGTGAACCTGATTTTGAAGCTATCTACATGCTGAAGCCTGACATCATCATTGCCGAAAACCGTATGCTTAAGGTTTACGATCAACTAGAAAAAATAGCTCCGACCATCATGTTCTCTATTGAAGGTGACAAATACTGGGCTGATGCTCAGCAAAACTGGCGCGCGCTAGGCAAGCTCTTTGGTAAGCAAGCTAAAGTAGAAGCGCTCATTAAAGAGACTCAAGCTTCTATCACGGCGGTTAACGACAAAGTCGCGTCTGACGAAACGTCAGCAATGATGCTAATGAACAACGGCAACAACATTGCGATGTTCAATAAGGGCAGTCGCTTCTCAATCATCTTTGATGACTTTGGCTTTGTGGAGTCAAAGAGTGCGACAGTAGCTCCGATTAAAGGGAATCACGGTAATCTAATCTCGTTTGAATATATTGCTGACGCAAAACCTGAAGTGCTTTACGTACTTGACCGCGAAAAAGCGATCGGTAAGTCAGAAGGGCGCGCACAACAGCTGTTTGACAACCCACTGGTTGCAGCAACACCTGCAGCGCAGCAAGGCAACATCGTTTACCTTGATTCAAGTGCTTGGTATCTGGTAGGTGGCGGCGTAACAGCGATTCACAGAATGCTTGGCGACATTGAACGTACGATTCAATAGTTACTAGTCATCAGATTCTCGGGCTTATAAGAGTGTTCTTATAAGCCCTTTTTCACTTTTTTATACGGTCTCCCCGATCCTACCTTTAGTATTACTTCTATGTTGAAACCCATTGCAGCTGCTGTATTTCTTGTTGTGTTATGCGTTGCGTCATTAATGATTGGAGTCGCTGAGATCAGTTTTAGCGATTTTTTCAATGGCAACCAACACGCCAACTCTATTTATGTTGTTAGTCGGATCCCTCGACTGTTCGCGATTGTGCTTGCCGGTGCCGGCTTGAGTGTTGCTGGCTTGATAATGCAACAGATTGTTCAGAATAAGTTTGCTGCACCTTCTACGATGGGCCCGATTGATTGCGCCATGTTGGGGTACATCGTCGGTATTCTGGTGCTGGGTAATGCCGCTCAATGGAGCTACTTAGGCTTTATCTTTGCGTTTGCGGTGTTAGGCACCATGCTATTGGTCCGCTTTCTACAACACTTGAAGTTCAAGAATGCGGTGTTGGTACCTTTGATTGGCATCATGTATGGCAACGTTGTCTCATCTCTAACAACCTTTATCGCTTACAAATACGATTTAGTACAAACCATGTCGGCTTGGACGATGGCGAACTTTGCGAGTGTATTGCAAGGCAGCTATGAAATCCTTTACCTCGCGGTTCCTGCATGTGTGTTGGCTTATTACTTTGCGAGTCAGTTCAGTGCGGCAAGTATTGGTGAAAGCTTCGCAAAAAACATTGGCCTCAATTATCAGAAGATCGTCTTCATTGGTGTTGCATTGGTTGCTATCTGCGCCTCTTCAGTGGTGATGATCGTTGGTGTTATCCCATTTCTTGGCCTTATCGTGCCGAATATCGTGTCGTTGATGATGGGCGATAACATGAAGAAAATTCTGCCTTGGACAGCCTACTGGGGCGTGATCTTGGTATTGACCTGCGACTTGTTGGCTCGAGTCGTTATCTTCCCTTACGAGATTCCAATCTCAATGGTAATCAGTGTCTTTGGCGGCTTGATTTTTATCTACCTGATCATGAGAGACAAGTCGAATGCGTGATTCAGTAAAAATTGCGATTCTGGCTATCGCGTCTTTGGGTATGGCGGCAGTATTTGTGGGGCAGGGACTTACGTGGGATAACTACGAGTTCTTCTTGTCTTTGCGACTACCCAAACTGCTGTCGATTGTGTTGGCTGCGGTGGCGATTTCTGCATCGTCATTGGTTTTCCAAACCATCACTAATAATCGAATTCTAACCCCATCCATCTTGGGCTTTGACAGTCTGTATATGCTGGTTCAAACGGTGCTTCTGTTTGTGTTTGGCAGTACCAGTTTCTGGGTGATTGATTCAATCGCAAACTTTTCATTGTCTGTGACTGTGATGATCTTGTTCTCGTTTGCGCTGTTCCATTTTTACTTCAAGAGCAAGCGAAATAACGTATTTACGCTGTTATTGATTGGTATTGTGTGCGGCAGCGTATTCTCAAGCTTGGCTAACTTCCTTGCGATGTTGATTGACCCGAACGAGTTTGCCGTGCTGCAAAATGTGATGTTCGCGAGCTTCAATAACGTGAAAGGTGAACTGGTTTACCTCAGCCTTATTCCACTGGGTTTGAGCTTGCTTGGCCTGTGGTTGTTGGCTCCCAAGCTTGATGTGCTTTGGCTTGGTATTGATAACGCAACAAGCTTGGGTGTGAACACCAAGCGACTGACTCAGATTACTTTGGTGATTGTGTCAGTGATGGTCGCGGTATCGACTGCTTTGGTTGGCCCTGTGTTGTTCTTTGGTTTAATCACCGTGAGCTTAGCTCGTCAGATATTCAAATCTTATCAACATCGTGTGCTTATCATCGCGAGCAGTTTGTTAGCGGTCGTTCTATTGGTTTCAGGCCAATGGTTCATTGAAAAAGTAATGGCGTTTGAAACCACTGTGAGCGTGATCATTAACTTGGTCGGCGGTTTGTATTTTATGTTCTTGTTGTTACGCACCAGAATTCAGTAAAGGTAATAAGTAGTGATTAAATTAACAGGTTTGAGTAAGAAGTATGGCAAGACACTTGTGGTGGATGATGCCAGTGCCATGTTCCCGAAAGGGGAAGTGACTTCTATCATTGGCCCAAATGGTGCGGGTAAAAGTACTCTGCTTTCTATGGCGAGTCGCTTAACCGAAAGTGATGCGGGCGAGGTCGTTATTGGCGATAAATTACTGGCTGAATGGGATACCAAAGAGCTTGCGAAGCACCTTGCTGTGTTAAGACAATCAAACAACATCAATATGCGATTTACGATTCGTGAGTTGGTCTGTTTTGGGCGTTTTCCGCATTCTCAAGGTCGCTTGAAAGACGAAGATCATAAGATCGTCGATACAGCGCTAGAGCACCTTGGCATTACCGATATCCAAAACAGATACCTTGATGAATTGAGTGGTGGTCAGCGTCAAATGGCGTTTATCGCGATGGTTGTGGCGCAAGATACGGATTATGTGTTCTTGGATGAGCCACTAAACAACCTAGATATTAAACACTCGGTTGAAATCATGCAGACGCTACGTCGCCTAGCGCATGAGTTTAATAAGGCGGTCGTTATCGTGATTCACGACATCAACTTTGCTTCTTGTTACTCAGATAACATTGTCGCGATGAAGAGGGGCCAAGTGGTTAAGTCGGGCAAGGTCTCTGAAGTGGTTGAAAAGTCAGTGATGGAGTCGATCTACGAGATCCCATTTGAGATTCGTGAGTTCGATGGTGTTCGAATCTGTATGTATTATTCAGGTCGTTAGGTTATTGGTTCGCTAGGCTATTTGATTCTCTAATGACTTAAGTGAAAAGAGCTCCCAAGTGAGGAGCTCTTTTTGTTTTTGCCAGTTTGTATTTTGTTAATAAAAGGTCTGGATTCAAAAGTAATCTGTATAATTTTCTTTGTATTATAATGACTTAATCGACGTAATATTGACTGGTCATACTTCGACAAACGTTGGTTTGATGTCACTCGAAGATCTACTCTTCATTTTCAATAAACAATTGCTATTTTTTCTGATTAACCTCTAAAAATCGTTCTACACTATATTTATAACTGTTTGATTTTTATACGAGGTATCAATGAGTCGTAAACCCATAGTGTTAGTCGTAGATGACACCCCAAGCAATTTGGATGTGTTGACTGCAATACTTAAAGATACCTATCAAGTCAAAGTAGCAATTAACGGTACCATTGGCATCAAGATAGCCAAGATGGTGCCTCAGCCAGACCTCATTCTCCTCGATATCATGATGCCTGATATTGACGGTTATGAAGTTTGCAGACAGCTCAAAGAACAGCCCAACACCGCGCATATCCCCATTATCTTCGTTACTGCCAAAATTGGACCTGAAGCCGAAGTAAAAGGGCTCTCCTTGGGGGCTGTAGATTACCTAACCAAACCGATAACCCCTGCTATTGCACTCCAGCGTGTGAAAACGCATATCGCACTTTATGACCAACAACGCGCGTTGTTTAGTCAGGTAAAAGAGAAAACTCAAGAGATCAATCTCGGTAAGCTAGAAACACTGAACATACTGGGTAGAGCTGCTGAATTTAAAGACAATGAAACAGGCATGCACGTTAAGCGTATGAGTCACTACTGTGAAGTGCTAGCTAAAGCCTTGGGAATGACTGACGAAGATGCCGAGACGTTGCGTGATGCAGCACCAATGCATGATATTGGCAAGATTGGCATTCCCGATAGTGTGCTGCTAAAGCCTGGTAAGTTGGATGCCGGTGAGTGGAATACCATGCAGAAACACGTCGAGTACGGTGTTGAAATTCTTGGTAGGCAGAGTGATTCCAAACTGATGCGTATGGCGATTCAGGTGGCGCAATATCATCATGAGAAATGGGATGGCAGCGGTTACCCAAACCAGATCGCGGGTGAAGAAATTCCTTTGGTAGGAAGAATCGCTGCGGTGGCTGATGTGTTTGATGCCCTGACAGCAGAGCGTCCTTATAAGAAGGCTTGGAGTGTCGATGAGGCACTGAGCTTGTTTGAAGAACAGAAAGGCAAACATTTTGATCCAACTATCGTTGATCTGTTCTTTCTTAAGTTGCCCGAGATTCTTGCGATTAAAGCGAAGTTTAGCGATGAGTGATGGCTTGATGTTGTCACTAAATCGTTTTGTATTATCTCTTATCATTGGCTTATTGGTGTGGTCACTAGTCATTCGCAGTGTAAACGCGGCTGAAGTGACCGATGCTAAGTTAAACCAGTGGTTGGAAAACCAACCGACCATCACATTTATTGCGCTTTCCGACCATTACCCGTACTCATTCATCGATGACGACGGGCTGGTTTCTGGGATCATCAAAGATTGGACATTGGATCTTGAACAGCGTTTTGGTGTCCATGTTCGGTTTATCACAGTTAACTCGCGCGTCGAGGCCAAAGCGGCGTTAGTCGATGGGCGAGGCGACGTGTTCCCATTCCAACAGTTCGACCCAAGTGAAGGTGGACGTTTTCTTGCAAGTGATCCCTATATTCCTTATCAGGTGGCTGTGATAGTCCCTATCGACAAAAAACTCGATGGAAATCTAGATCAAAATAATAAACGCCGCATTGCGATGGTAAATGAAAACATAGACTTGGAGCGTGCAGGAGTGAGGTTGAGCTCTATCGAAAGAGTCGATTTTGAGAATGTTATTGATGCGGTGCGTGCGTTAGGGTCTGGTGATGTTGAAGGCATGGTCGGTGAACCTATCACCACTATGGATCTGGCGAAAAAAATTGGCGTGCATGATCTTGCGGTGAATTATGTTTTGGAGCATTGGAAAAGGTTAGAAGCATCAATGGTCATTCGAACCGATGAACCAGAGCTGCTGACGCTAATCAACAAACAGGTTGAAACATTCGACGTTAATAACAAGAATCAGATTCTATCAAAATGGCTAGGTAGCTCCCCTTATCGAGTGCCACTCAAAGGCGTGTTCGGTTTTGGTAACCCTCCGTATATGTACCCAGATAGCACTGCGGTCGGGCTAGAACACGACATTATTCAACGTGCTCTTAATGATATGGGGTATAAGCTGGGTGACGTTGTCACTCTTCCTCCTAGTGCCGCTAGAAAGGCCATCGACAACAATAATTCTATTGCCTTTGTTTCTGGCGTTCAGTTTGATGATCCTAATGCTCATTTCCTAAGTGATAAAGTTCTTAATGTTGAGTTTGTTCCTGTTTCACTGACTCGCCGCAAGCTCAAACTTGAATCTCAGAACGACCTATCACTAGGGGCGTTATTGTTCGACGAGACCTCACCAATTAAAAATTCTGTTGAAGTACTGAAGGGTAAGTTAGACATTGGTCGTGTCGAAGATTACGAAGGTCTTGAATCGGCATTCTCACAATTGAGGGCTCAAAATGTTGACCTGTTAATGGTTGAACGAAGGGTTCTGGAGTGGTTTATCACCAATACTCGTTTTATTGAAATGGCAGAGCTAACGTTACATGACGAGTATAAAGTTGAGTATCCGATCTATGTTGATTTTAAGAGTGAGGAAATCAGAGACAGCTTCAATGCCGCGATTAACAACCTTAAACAGGCCGATGACGGTTTAAGCCAAATTATCGAGATGCAGGTTCAGAATGATCTAAGCCAAGTGCTTAAAAAGGCGAATATCATAGCGCAAATATCCGCGTATTTTATCGTCAATGACCGCTTTGAAGAGTTAACCGAAGTTTTTGAAATTTTCGATACGGACAGTTCATTTCAGGTGATCACTGCACAGGCGGATAATAGTAATCGTCCAATCAAATCTTGGTACATCGGTAACCTAGTTGATGAATATGGAGAGAAGAAAAACACCTCTCACTTTTCATCAGTCACCAAGGTCGCAAATTATCGAACCAAAGGAGGGAGCACCAATTCTGGTTCGATGACTTTCTACTTTGATGTTCAGTCGTTAGAGCGGAACCATGTTTATTTTCCATCAGTCGAACAATTTAGTTCATTCGGAGATGCGGCGAAACGCTATATTGCGGATGTTTATCAAGCGAGTAATTTGACTGGAGAGATCTTAAATCTAAGCCAAAAAGAGAGGAAGTGGATCAAAGACAATCCGGATGTTCGGATAGGTATCGATCCAAATTCGTTGCCTTATGAGGCGGTATCCAATACCGGTGAATACATCGGTATGATTGACGATTACCTAACGCTCATTGAGCAGAAAACAGGGTTAAGTATCAACCATGTAGACGTTGCAAGTTGGTCTGAGACCCGAAGCTTGGTTGATCATCATGAAGTAGAACTGGTCTCCGCAGCACAAGAGAACCGTTCGTTAGGAGACAACGTCAAAGCAGTCAAGAGCCTGTTTTCAAGCCGTTTAGCTATTGCATCGAGACGAGACATAAGTAGCTTGGTGCTTGAGGAAGCTGAAGGATGGAAAATCGGTATCTTGAAGAACGCAGCAAATACCGATGCGATTGTCGGGAAATACCCGAATATTGAATGGGTGAAAGTAGAATCCACTGAAGATGGGCTTAACCGACTGGATGATGAAACCCTAGATGGCATGATCGATACTGTCGAAGTCCTAAACTACCTCATTGATTCATTTGGTCATCGTGAGGTCGGAATTATCGGACGACTTGATTTTTTCCTTTCTCCAACCTTACACGTCATTAAGTCTGAACCTTTGCTTTATTCCATTGTGAATAAGGCGATTGAGAGCATTTCTGCTGAAGAACGTCAAAAGATATCGGCGAAGTGGGCAGCGCCAAAAGCGATAGAAAGAGTTGACTATGAATTGGTTTATACCATTTCAGGTTTTGCTTTGGTGATCGTTTTACTTATCGTTTTCTGGAATCGAAAACTCTCGAAACAAATAAGCATTGCCAATGATGCAACAGAGGCGCTTAAGAAGGCTCAGGAGCAGCTCTACAATATGCTTAACAGCTCTCCTATCGCCGCGAGTGTTGTGTTTGAAGAGAAAGTTCGTTATGCCAACGATACTGCGAAACGGCTGTTTGGGGTTGAAGGTCTTGATCTTGATTCTATCGATGTAGCTTCTATTCATGACTCTTTATCCGTTCGGGATGATGTACATAAGGAGCTAATGCTCAATGGCAAGGTAGTAAACCGGGAGTTGGTGCTTAGAAAATCTGATGGAACCCGTTTCGTTGCGCTCGTCAGCTATTATTTGTTTGAGCTAGATGGCGAGATAGCCACGCTATTTTGGGCATTCGATATTTCAGAAATGAAGCGCCTTAATGAGCAATTAGAAGAAGAGAAACAGAGGGCCGATTTGGCGAGCCAAGCTAAATCGGAATTCTTAGCCAATATGAGCCATGAAATTAGAACGCCAATGAACGCTATTATTGGTTTGTCTTACCTGGCGATTGGCGAAATATCTAATCCTGTTGCTCGAAACTATATTGAGAAAGTGCACCGTTCGGGGCATTCACTGTTAAGCATCATTAATGACATCCTCGACTTCTCTAAGATAGAGGCGGGACAGCTTGTCATTGATAGCATCCCATTTTATCCCGTGACGACATTCCAAGATGTCATTGAGTTGATGGAACCCAAAGCGAATGAGAAGCAACTTAACTTGTCTATGTCGATAGATCCAGAGTTAAACACTCCGTTGATTGGTGACCCATTAAGGCTGTTCCAAGTAATACTTAACCTTGTTGGTAATGCGATTAAGTTTACGGAAACTGGCAGTGTCTCGTTAACTGTAGCCCTTGTTGAATCAGATGATAACAGTCTGACTATGAAGGTGATGGTGGCCGATACTGGCATAGGAATTTCTGATGAGAATCTACACAAGCTCTTTGAAGCATTTAGCCAAGCCGATAGTACAACCACGCGCCGATTCGGTGGCACAGGGTTAGGACTCAATATTAGCCAGAAATTGATTCGTGCAATGGGTGGCCAAATTAGTGTTGAGAGTGTTTTCGGGCAAGGCAGCGAGTTTTCGTTTGTTCTAACATTGCCAAGATCAAGCGTTGAAGAATTGGCAGAGTTTAAAGCCCAAGAGCTGCAACTGGATTACCAGATAGAGTTCAAAGGTCAAAGGGTGTTGCTAGTTGAAGATAATGAGTTAAATCAAGATTTAGCTTTGGCATTCTTCACCCGCTCTAATCTGAATGCCGACTTGGCAGAGAATGGAAAAGAGGCACTGGAGTTAGCTCAAAGCAATGAATATGAGATGATCTTTATGGACCTGCAAATGCCGATTATGGATGGTTTCGAAGCTACACGTTTGATTCGTGAGTTTGATAAAGATGTACCAATTATTGCGATGTCGGCTAATGTGTTTGCTGATGCGAAACAGCGAGCGCGAGAGGCTGGAGTCACGGACTTCTTGGATAAGCCCATTATCATCGATAAAGCCACCTCTTTGATTACGAAATACATCGTGCCAGAGGTTTTGGTTGAGGGTAAAGCGTCATCAGAGTCGCCTTTAGTTAGGATGCAAAATAGCAGCTCTAACAGTCCGACATTAAGCTCTGATACTCTGATGGTTCTCCCTGTTTTCTCATTGCCAAGGTTCGGTCAGCTGACTCATCATGATGTGAAGCTGCAAGACAAGATGCTTGGTAGATTCTGCCAAGGGGCGCCTGACATTATGTCGGATACCTTCGACAACCTAGTGCAAGATGAATGGGTGACGTTAGATCGGAACCTACATACGTTAAAAAGCATGGCGGCTTCTATTGGCGGGTTGCAATTGGCTGAACAACTCGGTGGTCTTGAAAGCAAAGCGCATAACAAGGCGTGTGATGAGCAGGATCTTAAACAAGCTGAGCTTGGGTTAATCGAATTGATCAAAACGGTAGAGAGCAGCTTTGATGGCTCTGGTGCTCAAGGTGTTGAAACGGCATGTACTCAAGAAACTGAGGTGAGAAGCGCTGATGCATCGAATTCGCCTAATATCACTCAAGAGCAGCGTGCTAAGTTGTATTCGCTGTTGGATGCTTATGATAACGATGCGACCCAATACGTGACTGAATTACTGGCACAGTATCCACATTCAGCAGTTCTTAAAGATGTCCAAAGTGCGTTAGATAATTACGACTTTGAACGAGCCCAAGAGGTTCTGAGCGCTTCTGAGTAGCTGTCTTTTGAACATCACTCCAACATTAAAGCCTTTAGCTCTTGCTGCGAAATAACGAACTAGCTAAAGGCTTTACTTCTTTCTGTGTCTCGGATTAATTACTGACGTGTTGTTTGATTAGATCGATAAGGGTGTTGTATCTGTGCGGCAGTTTTCGATTTCTTTTCTGAACCAAATACAGTGTTTCTTCAACCTTCACTTTAGGTGGCACAACGTGCAACTTCTCTTTGTCTGGAAAGTTTTCGACAGCCCCTGCGGGTAACACGGTGAACCCAAGCCCTTTTGAGACGGGTAATAGAATTTGGTGGAGTTGATTAATGTAGCCAGACTTCGGGATCTCATTGATGTTGATGTTCGCTAAATCTTTATCTCCGCATAGGTCAAAATACAAAGACAGGTAATGAGCAGAGTCTGGATGGGCTATGAGGCCGATATTGTGCAGAGCTTCAGGGGTAATCTCTAAGTCAGCAAGACTATGATGGACGATTAAGCACAGCGCCTCATTACCAATAACTTGGCTCTGATAATAGCTGTCATTGGGTGAATGTCTGACGATTCCAATATCGGTGGTGCCTTGGATTAGGTCGTTCAATATCTTTTTGTTCGGTGCCGCTTCTAGGTTGATGCTCAGGTCTTGATGTTGCTGCTGCAGTTCAAGAAGCTTGGGATACAGACGCAAAGAGAGTGAACCCGAACAGGATAGATGACATTGCCCAGAATAAGGGTTGTCGAAACTCAGAGATTCGAATAAATCTTCTTGGTCTTTTTCCAGTTTAAGAGCGTAGCGATACATAATCCGACCTTGTTCGGTCAGTTCGAAACTCTTATTTTCTCTCGATAACAAGTCACAGTTACAAGCTTGCTCAAGCTTTTTGATGTGTTGGCTAACGCCAGGCTGTGTCATATACAGCTTTTCTGCAGTTTGGGTGAAATGACCAACTTCAACCAGAGTCTTAAATGTATTGAGCCAAAGTGGATTAATCATACTCACCTTTAAATGCTAACGCCTATGGATAAAAAGGCTTATAAGTAACAGAGCCTGTGAATAACAAAGCCTATAAACAACAAAGCTTCTGAATAACACAAAATTATTATTATCTTAAGTAATGATAATTTCAACTCTAGAGCGTAAAGCAACGAAGATTAAAGCACCTTTGGCGGAATACACTTCGAAGTCGAGACTCGTGGCTCTTTAATTGAGTGCTTTGGTGAGTTCATTAAAAGTAACAAAGAGTTGCGACTTTGTTGATTTTTTGTTCTATTGACCAGCTGTGCCATATTTAGGAACGAAGATGAATAGAAATGTTTGGCTGCTCTCACTGTGTCAGGCCTTGTTGATGACGGGCAACATATTACTGATTTCAGTGATTGGCTTGATAGGCAAACAGATTGCACCCAGTGTCAGCATGATTACTTTGCCTGTTGCGTTGCAGTTTTTAGGCTTAATGGCAGCCACTATTCCTGCATCTTTAATTTCAGGAAAATTAGGACGAAAACGAGGGTTTAGTATCGGCAATGTAGTTGGCATTACCGGAGCAAGCCTTGCGACTTACGCGTTATCTCAGCAACATTTCTATCTGTTTTGTTTCGCCACGTTTTTGCTTGGGATAGGTATTGGTTTTGGTACGCTTTATCGTTTTGCTGCAATCGAGGTGTGTGATGAAAATGCCCGTCATCGAGCGATATCTATCTCTATGGCTGGTGGCGTTTTAGCAGCGGTATTAGGGCCAAACTTGGCGATTATGTCGCAACAGTGGTCAGCAGATGGTTTGTATATTGGTGCTTTTGCTTCGCTGATCGGCCTAAACATCTTAGCTTTAGCCTTGTTACAAACCATTCAGTTTCCTAAGGTCTCTTTTAATAGTCAGGCTCCCAAAGCCGATCCTTTAAGTGTGATCGTTAAAGCGCCGAACTTTGTTGGCGCTGTGTTTGCGGCCATGGTTGCTTACGCCGTGATGAACATTTTGATGACGGCAACACCATTGGCGATGATTGGTTGCGGATTCGATTTTACTAAAGCTGCTGGTGTGATTGAGTGGCACGTATTGGGTATGTTTGTGCCTGCATTCTTTACGGGTTACCTCATCGAGAAGTTCGGTTCAAGAATGATGATCCTTGCAGGTGGCGTGTTATTTGTGGTGAGTATTGCCATCAATATCCATGGCGTATCAATTTGGCACTTTAGAGCGGCTTTGGTTGTGCTTGGTGTGGGTTGGAACTTTATGTTCATCGCTGCAACAGGCTTATTCAGCCAGTCGTATCAAGCTCAAAATAAAGCCAAGGCACAAGCGTTCAATGAATTTGTTGTGTTTGGTTGTGTAACTGTCACGGCGCTACTGTCTGGTTGGTTGGAGTCAACAGTAGGTTGGCAAAACCTTAACGTTTACGTTTTACCATTCGTTTTGGCCGTAATTTTGTTGTTTGCATTCAGTGCGCGTAAATCACGCATTCAAAAGCAGCCCGTGTAATGGTTCATCGAATGGTGGTTCAGCAAGTTTTTTACTGTGACTAAACCCCTAGTATCTTAAATTGCGACCAATAAAAAGCCCTACCGAATCGATAGGGCTTTCGCTTATGGCTTAAATAATGACGTTTTCTTAAAACTGCTGTCGTGGTTTATATCCTGTGACAACAGTACTTAAGCCTATTTTGTAAATCCTCATGATAGAGCCTGCTATGATTTACAGGTCGACTAAAATTGTCTTAGTCGTAATCCCGCCTTGGTCATCGATTATCTTCAGTGTCACCTTGTGCTTACCGTATGATGGGAAGATTGAAGTGAATGTACGACCTCGTTTCACCTTACCGTTTGGAAGTGTCCACTCGGTATCAACAATACGACCATCACTGTCTGAACTTGTTGACCACATGGTTACCCAGCGACCCAAGTGAATGTACTTCGCGCTAGCTTCTGGAAGAGCGTTTGGAGATTCAACACTCACTACGGAGCTGAACGAATCGGTATTGCCTTTGTCGTCGACAACAGTCAAGTTCACCGTGTATTCACCTGCTTGCTCGTAAGACCAAGTTGGTGTCACTTCGTTACTTGTTGTTCCGTTGCCCAAGTCCCATAGATAACTGGTGATCTCACCGTCTTGGTCTGAGCTAAAGTTACGTGCTGAAACGTTCAGGCCAGTCACATTAAGTTCGAAGTTCGCAGTAGGAGCGACGTTGTGTTGGCTTACTTTAGATAAGCGAACCACACCGTATTCGTTGTTGTCACTCTGATTCACAATATCGACCGCTAAACCAAACTCCGTCAGGATACGTCCTGAGTCTGGTGCTTGAGGCGATGTGTAATCTTGGTCATCCGAGAAGCTAGCATTGCCAACTAAACTGGTATCTTCGAGCACATCATTGTCGCTGTTTACAAGACGCATTGGAGTATGATCTTTGAGTGAAAACGCCGCATCACGAACTTGGTAACGAGTTTGAGCGACTTCACCGGATTTTTCCCAAGTCATTGCATTCTGGTCGGCATCGACCACGCCTAACCAACCTTCACCTGGGTGTTTACCTACCCAGTTATCAGTCAGAGATTCGTCTACGTACCAAATAATCAAACCCGGATCGAATGAGATCAGTTGGCCCATGCGTTTGATGTTGGCTAGACCCTCATCAACGTCCATGTGGCTGCGCCATTGCAACAGGTAGTAGTGTTGCGCTTGGTGGAACCCATTACTCAGCTTGTAACCATTTAGGGCGAAGGTGGAGTTGCTCTCACCATCGTCTATTAAGGTTACTTCACCATCAACGACCACACTGAGGTTATCCAAATAGAAACCTTCCATCGCCAAGCCACCATCGGTGATGTATTCAAACGAAAGCTCTACTTCTTGGCCTGCCCATTGTGAAACGTCGAACTCAGCATCAATCCAACCGCCAGATTCGCCGCCAATAGCAGGAACGAGGCCAGTATTGTACGGGTCATCCAATGAGGTGATGTTGCCGGCAATGGCTTGTCCATTCACGAGTACGCGTGCAAAGTCGTAGTCTTTCTCAATTTCATACCAAGTTTTGAATGAAAGCAGTGCAGAATCGCCGGCTGGAATCACCAACTTGCGTGTCATGCTGTTTTTCAGGTCATCGCCTTTTTGAGAGTGGAACGAATACTCACCAGCAAACGGTTTTAAACCTTCGATCTGTTTTTCTGGAAGATCCACTTTAATCATGTTAGGACGGTTGTTATCCGTTGTTTGGAACAACGTATAAACCTGTGGGTTGTCTTCTAGGTCATCAATCGAGATTTGATCATCGTTAATCCAACGACCACCAATCGACTTCTGTAGGAAGTGTTTTGCCCAAGAGCTGAATGCCGTTGGCTGTGTGCCACCAATTTGACCAGCCCAACTGCCCGAAGACATGATTGACCAGTAAGAGACAGGTTCACCCTTGCCTGTATATTGCGTATCGTACTCGTCTGGCAAGCCTAAATCATGGCCATACTCGTGAGCACATACACCAGCTGCGGCATCAATCGGTTGAATCGTGTAATCAAATGCTGCGTATTGGCCACCAAAGCGGTCTGGAAGCGAGCTAGAGGTGCCTTTAAGTACATGAGTGCGACCAAGGTTGAATCGGTGAGACCAAATCGCATCAGGGCCTAATACGCCACCACCGGCTTCTTCACCAACAGATGCGTGGAACACCATTAGATGATCAATCACACCATCGGGTTCACGGAAGTTTCCGTCACCGTCGTAATCGTAACGATCTTCAATATCGTAATCGGCTAGATTGATACTCGGATCTTGAGCCAATTGATTCAGTGCTTCGCGAACCAGTTCTTGCGCGTTGAGATCGTTGTCGGTAGTAGGGGAGTTACCCCCATAGAATGACGCAGGTTTAGAGGCGCGATACCAACCTGCAGCTTGGCCCGCAACGCTGTAACTATCACCAGATTCGCTTTGGTAATACTGACGCATCGAGATTAGATTTTCGCCGTTTGGCCCAGTGTAGCCAGAGTTTGAAAACAACAACTCTTGATAATGTTCTGGGTTGTAGCTCTCGTAGAGCATTTGTGTGTGCTCTTCGGTCAGTTTGTTGTTATCCCAGTTCAAATCAGGGAAATCGACTAACAGAGCGAGTACTTTATCGGTACGCTTGGTGCCGACTTCTAACGCAAAGACGCTCGCCTTTTTAACACCAGATCCTTTTTCTATGGCTTTAAGTATTTTCGCTCGTTGCTCAAGTGCTTTCTTACCGAATTGAGCGTCACCTTTAAAACCGGAATTGATTTTATTCTTCAAGTAGCGGTCAAGTGCGTCGTGCTTTGCCACATCGGTTGCATCTTGGTCGACTAAGCCCTGTCTAACTAGCATTTCAATGAGTTTGTCTTCATTAACAACGCCTAAATCAATAGGTGTTTTTGCATAACTACTGACGCTAAATAGAGTAAGCATTGCTGAAGCCAACAATGTTTTTCTCATCATTTTCATTATATTTTCCTTTTATATTTCCATGTCGATATCAGTATCAACTTGCCTTATTCGGATCTGTTGTCCGAGTTTGGCCTAATACACTCTTGCGGTGTCTTATTTAACTGACGTGTGTTTGTTGTATTTTTTTTACTTTCTATCTCCTTTGTATTGGTTGTCTCTTTTCTACTTTTTGAATCAAACGGAGTGCTCTTCGCTTTTTTAGCGTTGAGATAGATACGTAAAGCTTCTTGATTTTCCTCATAGGTTAAGCTAGAACAGATAATGCCTCGTTTAATCAATGACTTAAGTAATGATTCATCGTTCTCAATAGTGGAAGCCTGTGACAGTGATGACAAAGTTAGAACCATTAAAGTCATTGCTTTTATGGGTATTTTTGTAAGAATATTAGTTGTGCGAGCCTCGGTTGTAAGAGGCGCTGTTATAAGGAGCATATTAAAAAGAGCCATCAGTTTTGATTATGTAACAAAATATATTTATAAAATTAACCAATCAAATAGATAATTATTACAAGCAATTGTTCGTTCCGATTTCAACATTTAAAGTTAATATCAAATAATGGTCGTTATTTATTTTATTATCAGCTATTTAATGAGTTTTGTTGAATGAATAGTTGATAGTTTGGATTTTAATAATATTGGTTGAGAAGTGATTATTATCTTGAGAGTACTTTATACAAGGTATGGAGTTATAAGTAATAATATGCGTTTTATATTCTCTGTGTTTAAACATTGCATTTAATAATTGAGTTATTAGTAAATACCGGTGCTGAAATTATTTTCACACGAAATATCAATAATTAGGGTGTTGAGAATGATTTTCAGTGTTTCAAGGGCGTGAAATTTAAAAATAGCGGAGGTGATAGGAGTACCAAGTCGTAAAAAAGAACCCGTATTTGAGTTCTTTTCCTTTTATTCTTGTTGGCGATTTACTTATTACTGAGAGACATCGCGATAGAAATACCGTTCGCAAGTGCTTGGATTCATGCGCTTAATGACGTTTGATATCACAGCGACAACCAACACCGAGAATACAAGCCTTCCCCAAAATATCGTGTAGAAATCAGCCCCGATGAGTAGGATCAACAACGTATCTTCAATTAAACTGTGGAGCAAGTTGAGCAACATGATTGCGGTGAATACGTCTCTTGCTGAGATATGCCCTTTCTTGGCTTCATTGATTAATAAGCCGCCACCAAACGAAAGGCCGAGCGTGATTCCTATTATTGTTAGGTTTGTTGCGTCTTTGCTGATTCCTAGCAGCCTCAAGAACGGTCTTAACAATATTGCCATGAGCTTTTCAATGCCGAGAATCTTTAAAACTTTGAGTAACAGTAATAGTACTGAGATTACCATGAAGATAACCGCAAAGTTCTTGAACTGTTCAAGCGCCCAACCAAGATAACTCGTGTCTCCAGATACTTCCGGTTGCCAAAGCACGGTTGCTGGGTAGTTGAGCCAGTCTCCGTATTGATAACTGAGGTTGAGTAGCCATGCCAGCACTAAGCTTCCCCCCACTCTCACCGATAGGGTAGCCAGCCAGCTAACACCTGCTTTTTTGGCAATAGCGCCTTCAATTGGCAATGAGTGAGCAAGGAGCATCATGCTGCCTAAAATTGAAGCTTGAGCAACCGTTAAGGGAACATCGGAATTAATAAGGATAATTAGCCCGGCATAGATGTTGGTGAGTATGGTAGTTGCCCATACTAGACCCATTTCTTTGGGTAATCCGACGCTTTCCATTATAGGGCTTAGCCATTCGCTAAGAATCATTATGCCGCCAAGCTCTTCGACGACTTTTATCAATATGATGATTGGAATCATGATACGGAAAAGCGTCGAAGTGACATCGAAGATTTCTTTGAGGAGCTCTTTGAAAAATTGATAGGTTGATTTCATTGTTACGACCATAACTCGTTGTGTTGTATAAAAAGATCTTACCGCGATTGTTGTGATTATGATTTCAAAAATAACCTATAAAATTACCCATGATTTTTAAATTGTCGTAAAGTAAGAAATTATCAGTCAAAAAATCATGGTTTAAGAAATTATGGAAATAGACCGTATAGATAGAAGCATATTGGTTGAGCTTCAGAAGAATAACCGGATCCCTAATCAATCGTTAGCCGAGATCGTAGGGCTATCACCTCCTGCTTGCTTAAAGCGAGTGAAACGATTGAGGCAAGAGGGCGTGATAGTCGGTGATGTATCGATCATTAACCCTGAGCTTACTGGCAGCAAGATGACCCTAGTTGTGTCCGTTGAAATGGAGCGCGACCGAGGGGATATCTATCAAATTTTTCGCCATTCTATTTCTAAGGCGTCAGAGGTCACTCAGTGCTATCAGATATCAGGCAGCTTTGACTTTATGTTGATTGTTACGGTCACAGACATTCAAGCTTACGAAGACTTTGTTGAGCGAGTATTACGTAAAGATCTGAATATTCGCAAGTTCCATACCTCCGTCTCTATGAGAACAGTGAAATTTACCACTGCAGTTAATTTAGATGAGTCATGACTTTTAGTCAGATAGAGGTGTGAATAATTAGATCAAAGGCATAATAGTTAGGGAAGAGGCTTAGCGTTTAGAGTTTTGTGAGGTGCATTGGTTATTTTTGTATAAATAGCAGTCATTTACACAAAATGTTACGTTCGCATTTTGTAAGAACTTTAATAATTGTATATATTCCTCGGCTACAATAATAGTTAACAAAAGTTAATATAATGACAGCCAGCTCTCCTTCTCAATCTCGTGAAACGCTTTTAAGCGAAAATGAACAACTTGTCTCAACTACTGACCTTAAAGGTGTGATTACCTATAGTAATGACGCTTTTTGTCGCATTGCAGAATACAACCAAGATGAATTACTTGGGCAAAACCATAATATTGTTAGGCATGGTGATATGCCTAAAGCGGCTTTTGCCGATATGTGGGTGAATCTAAAACAAGGCAAGGCGTGGCGCGGGATCGTAAAAAACAAAACTAAATCCGGTGGGTACTACTGGGTTGATGCTTACGTTACCCCTATTTATGATGGCGGGAAGGTGAGTGGCTATCAGTCTGTTCGTGTTAAGCCGAAAAGCGAGTGGGTGCAAGTTGCGGATAAGGCCTATCAAAGCTTGTTGAAAGCTGAGACGTCAGGTCGCCAATGGTCACTACAGATCAGTGACAGTGTTCGTTACGCAGTGTTACTTGGCTCTTTGGCTGCGTCTCTGATTTCAAATCTTGTAGAAGTAGGGCAAGCATCGCAGTGGATATTGAGTCTTCTTCCTGTCTCTGCTCTAGCACTGCTTTTCCGACAAGAGCTCATTGATACTCCATTACAGTTGAAAAAACTGCAATCTAAATTCGATAGTGTCAGTCGCCTTGTCTACTCAGGTAACAGTCAGTTCTCTGTTGCCGATTTTCATCTCAAGCTGATGTCTGCCCGAATTCGCACTGTGTTAGGCCGTATGACAGACTCAGCGAAACCATTGCAAGATTTAGCTGATAACCTTAATGCGACGTCATACCAAGTCACTGAAGCGCTCGATCAGCAGACAAAAGATATTCTTCAGGTACGTGAAGCAACTGAAGAGGTTGAGGTGACCGCCAATGAAGTCTCTTCTCGTACAGAAGAAGCTCACCAGATTGTCGATGTTACCTTGCAAACTTGTGCTGGTGCTAAAGAGAGCATTGATCAAACCCATCGTAACCTTGAAAACTTGGCATCTCAGGCGGAGAAAGCGACGCACACGACTTACCAATTGAGCGACCAAGCGCAAAGCGTGAGCAAGATAATGGAAGAGATTGGTGGTATTGCTGAACAAACTAACTTGTTGGCACTTAACGCTGCGATTGAAGCGGCAAGAGCAGGCGAGCAAGGACGAGGCTTTGCCGTTGTTGCCGATGAAGTACGTGCGTTATCTGGTCGAACGTCAAAGGCCACAGTTCAGATTAAAGAGAGCATCGATACTATGCTGGCTACGATTGAAAGCTGGCAGAAAGATATCCTGGCGAACAGAGACCAAACCGACGCGTGCGGTGATGTTGCGAAGGTGAGCGCAGAGCGTTTATCTGAAGTTGAAAATCTAATGCAATCGATGAATGAATTGATGCAATCTGTTGAAAGCTCTGCTCATAAACAACGTGAACTATCGAGCGAATTAAATCTGCATATGCAGTCTATTGCATCCACCGCAGAGCAAAACTTGGTTGCAACACATTCCGTGAAAGACCACTCCACAGAGCTAAAAGAGCAAGTGAATGAATTCTATCACTTAGCGAAGCGCTTCGAAGAAAAATAGCGGTTAGATTTTAGAGTAATGAGAAATAAGAGAAGCCTTGCGAAACTAGCAAGGCTTTTTTGTGGCTCAAAAGAGCAGATTACAAAAACAGAAAGCCCCCAATAATTGATGTCCAACTGTTGGGGGCCGTTCATAATGTAGGCTCTTTAGTGTGTTTAGGGCGTGTTGACCTTTCGTGGTTAAATTTTGTTCGAGATAAAAGCGTTTTA
>NZ_JBFSPI010000035.1:0-47696 GCF_041464685.1 Vibrio sp. 10N.237.312.B06 | reverse complement strand
CAGTTATTCATTAATTGCTAATTTAGTAAAGTCGCTGACAAACTTTTGTCCAGAGGCGTGTTATGCCGCCATGCTTTGGGACAAAAGTGCCTTAGCAAAATCACACTTTCCATTGAATTTGCATTTATTTAAGCCATGCAAAGTACGCTTTTTCGAAAATAAGGAAGAAGAGCTAAGGGGGGTCGTATAAAATCTCCTGAAGATATCAAGAGAGCTAGTAACAGCATGGATAATTTTCAAAACCTTATTGATTACAGCACCGTCGATGACCTGAAGTTTCGTATCAAGTCATTACCCTTTTCTTGTGCTATCCCCAGTCGCAAAGCAGAAGTTGCAAGTGTACTCTTTAATGCATTGATGAACCCAGACAACCTACAGCTAATTTGGAACCACCTCTCAGAGGTTCAGAAGCTTGCTTTGCAAGAGGCCGTTCACAATCAAGCAGGTTATATGGACGGTTTCGTATTCTGGTCAAAATATCAAAAAGAACCACCTAGTACAGAAGACTGGTCGTTGTATCGAAGTCGAGATAAAGATAACGGTGGCAAAGCTTTATCTCCGTTCTTTTATCCTGACCGCCGTTACGGATCTTCACGCAGAATACCTAATGACCTATTAGCTTTTTTGAAACCTCATGTTCCATTGCCACCACATTTCTCTGTGCCAACGGCAATTGTCGATGGTGACGAGATTGAAACGTCAGAAACCCCACAATACACGGAAGCGGAGCTTAACGTTCTTCTTAACACTATTAAGGTTAAGAAGTTAAAAGTCAGTCCGAAAACTGGGCTGCCTTCTAAAACATTGCTCAACCAACTGTGCAACCAACTCAATGAACCGTATCAAAAGGTAACATCACTTGATGACGAATCAGCGAAAAGTATAAAGGCTTTTGGTTGGATTCAAATTCTAAGAGCTGCTCTATGGTTCAAAGAGACAAAGGGCGAATTGCAAATCAACCTAAAAAAAGCCGCTCTTCAACAACGACATTGTGACGTCATTAAACAGCTTTTCTTGGACTGGAAAGATCGAAGCAAATTTGACGAGTTCTCACGTATCAATCAGATTAAAGGGCAAAAAGGAAAAGGTCAGAAATATTTTACCAATGTTCTGAGCCGCAGGGATGCTTGTATAGAAACATTGCGATCTTGCCCACCTGAAGAATGGGTCTCTTTTGATGACTATCTGAGATTAATGGCGGTTGAGGGGCAATTCTTTAATATTACGTTTGAACCCTATAGCTTGTATATTGGTGATTCCACGTATGGCCGCATTCATGACGGTACCTTTCTTACTAATGCTTACTCTCGCTGTTTAATTATGGAGTATTTCGCGACTCTAGGGATCGTCGACATAGCTTACGTAACGCCGGAGGGCGCTCAAGATAATTACTATGACCGTTGGGGGCAATATGACCTAGATTATTTGTCCATTTATGATGGTTTAAAATATATCAGGCTTACAAAGCTCGGAGCCTATGTGCTTGGAGTGGTTGATACCTACATTGATGTATCCGAATCAACGAAAACATCGATCGCATTATTGCCGAAGTATCGTGTTCAGTTTATGCAGCCACCCACTACAAGTGAGCGAGTATTTCTTACTAATTATGCGGATGAAGCTACCGACCAAGTCTGGCAGCTATGCACAAGCAAGATACTCTCACACCTCGAAAATGGTGGTGACTTAGAAGAAATACAATCTTTCCTATCTGAAAGAGATGAACAACCATATTTCCCGACTCAAATTGAGCACCTCTTCAAAACGTTAGAGAGCAATAAGAATGCAGTACGATTAGAGGGGCGTTTTTTACTTTTGAAATGCGATACCGAGTCGATAGCAAAGAACATAGCGTCAGCACCTAAATTACAGAAATTGTGCCAACGCGTAGGAAAAGACCAGTTAATTATCCCAGAGGGCAAAGAATCGTTGTTTAGACAATTAGTTCATGAACTTGCCTATGCTATGCCCATACAGTCATAGTTTTCAATGTAAGGGCAAAGTTTTTTGCCCTGTAAGCGATCATTTTAGAGGTGAATTACTCAATTTCATTCACACCTGATGTTGAAGAACTAGCAGTGGTTTTCTTTTTTCGTTGAAATAGTGTTGGTTCGTCCGCGGTCTTTCGCTACGGGACAAAAGCGCCTTAGATTCCCCCTAAGTCGCTTAAGGTGAAGGAGATTATGTTTTGTTCAGTGCAAGTAGGACTAGTAGTTTGTCATCATTATGGTAATTATCCCTACTCAACCTATCTTGTTCGGCTTGCCTGTTATCGATTTTCTTTTTTAGTGCGGGATTGAGGGAAAGTTTAATGTCTTTAACCATATCGGCATATTGAATGAAACATTCTTTTGGGCTTTCAAGGGTTGGTTTGATTGACATAAGACCAATCATTGAGTTTAAGTTGCTGGTTAGGTAGTGCTCTAGGTTCGCACATAATAAATCCAGATTATCTACTTTGCCTGCATCGTGTGCTATAGCATTTCTGGCTCTATAAATCCGATGTAGTTGTAGCCTAACTTTCTGCTCATGAGATTCAATACTAGCTCCCATTTTTAACGACGATTGGCAGCACTTCGAAAAGCTTAATAGTTTAAATTGAAAAAATGGATGTGCGTTCAATTTCGTTAAAATGTAGTTAGTCTTATCTTCATCTTTTAAGACTCTGTACATATCAATAATATCAGCCCCTTGAAGGGAAAATGCAGTGCTTTCATCCTCTTCATTAATTTGAAACTCAGTAAGCCCGATGTGATTGAATGCGTATATGAATGACTTTAAACGTTTACTAACATAATTTATTGAAATAGATGGTAAAGCTGCGGCTATAACCTTTCCGTCATCACCATTGTATGAAGGAAATACATCTCTAGTTAGGGATTCCAAGGCTGTCCAATAACTCGTAAACTTTGCCTCAAGGCTTGTTGCACCCATGCCTATACGCAAAAGCCTGAATGCTGCTGCAATCTTGTTATGTTTGAAGCTACTAATCTCTTGGTGAGACGTTGATTGAATACTGTCGCAAAAGTGGCGAAAGCTTTCTTCGCTAAAGTGATAGACCGGATTTGGAATTGCTCTTTGAATTGAAAAGGTTTTTTCTCTCTGCGAAAAGACACTCTTAGCGGTGTATTGTTTACGAACAATTATGTTCGATTTCGCTTGAGTATAGCTCACGGCATCTATTACTTCACCCAGCAGCTCGTAGGCCTTCATACCCGCAGTAGTAAATGACTGAGCTAGAACAATACATCTTGCTGTAAGCAGATTCTCAGTTACTTTTGACAGAGTGAATAAACCAAATGTGAAACTATCATTTATATTATTCAGAATGCTGGCTAGTTCTTTACTTTCCACCTTGAAAGTAATCTCAAAATCCTCTGGGCTTTTTGTTGCGGCAGCTCGTAATTTGTCGTATCGCTGTGTAAAAGTAGTCGTTTCTAGATTTCGACATAAAATGTGTCGATAGAAGGAACTTATTTCATTAAGCCCCATTCCATTTGATATCAAGGCACCCACAACAGAGTTTGTCAAACTTAGTATTTTTGAAATTACTAATTCTCTATTGTCGTCATTGATTTCAACGGCTAGTTGTTCTTCAAGTAATACAAATGCGTCTTCTAGATAAGCCTTGGTTAGGTGAATAAACTCTTTCAGCAGAAGAGTTACTAGATCGCTTTGTTTGTTGATTGCGCATTGTTCTGGATTGCTTGGATTATTTTTAGTAACGGATAAGAGTGAAACTAACTTTTCGGTTGTTAGTGCATATTTGCTACTTTTTAATACAGGGTCGTTCTCTAGAATTTCGCTGAATTCGAGGCTAGCGGCAACTCGCTTAGATGGACCACCAAAATTATCACCAAAGTCAATCAATGACAAAAGCTCGTAAGCGCCATTAATAGGGTGTACGAATGAGGCTCTATCACTATCTAAAGAGAGTTCATGAGACATATTAAACCAACAACCTTTAAAGAAGGCCTGATTTATGGTTAAATGCTCCGTAGGTAATGCCTTGTCGATTCTCACTGCTTGCCTCTGGTTTAAATTATTGTTAGACTTATCTTATATTAAAGAATTTAGTCAATTTGTTCTATAGCTAACAGATTGATATACCGAAAGAATGGTCGCCTCTTGGATTGGTGTTTGTCCCACAAGTAGATCCGACCACCCTATATAAAGCCCTCGAATTCGAGGGTTTTTTTATGTCTATAATTTTGTTCTTCATGTCTCACAACTCTCCGAAATCCTCAGCGCATCTTCAATCTCGACACCAAGGTATTCAATCGTGCTTTCTAACTTAGCATGACCTAGAAGTAATTGAATAGCCCTAAGATTCTTCGTTTTAGCATAGATCAAAGAAGCCTTTGTTCGGCGCAGTGAATGTGTGCCGTATTGCGTTTTATCTAGCCCGATATCAGTAACCCAACGGTTAACCATGGTGGTGTAGTAATGGTACGAGATGGGCTGCCCTTCACGGCGTGGGCTTGGGAATAAATAGTCTGTTGGCTGTAATGAGTTTTGAATGATCCACTGCGACAAGGTCTGTTGAGTCTTGGGGGTGATCTCGAAGTGTACTTCCTGTTGGGTCTTCTGCTGTTTAACGATAGTTCGTGACATAACACAACCACTGCGACTGACATCTTGGACTTTCAAGTTACGTAAATCACAGGATCTCAACTTGCAGTCGATGGCTAGGTTGAACAGTGCCAGCTCAAACAAACGCTCCTCCAATTCAAGTCGAATACGGATGCGCCAAATGTCTTCTAGTTTGAAGGCTTTCTTCTGACCTACACGCTTCCCTTTATTCCACGCTTCCATAATGTGCTCCTTACTTCATAAAAATACTCTTTAAGTAAGGCAGAAATCAAAGACAATGCTGCATCCAGTGGTATGATTGACGGAATATTTCTATAACAAGAAAACTTCTAATGAATCAAACAGAACAACAGTATTTGAAAGAGCTTGAAGGCAAGCTTTGGAACGCAGCAGACAAGCTACGCTCAACACTAGACGCCGCGCAGTATAAACATGCAGTGTTAGGTCTAATCTTCGTTAAATACGTCTCTGATGCGTTTAAGCTGCGTCAGGATGAGATCAAAGCTGACATCGCTAACCCTGAGCATGAATACTATCTAGATCCTGCTGACTTCTCGGAAGAAGAACTAGCAGAAGAGGTTGCGATTGAACTAGAACAGCGTGATTTCTACACAGAGAAAAACGTGTTTTGGCTACCTACTGAATCTCGTTGGCAGTTCCTGCAAGATAACGGCCCATTGGTTATTGGTGGTGCAGAGCTAGATATCAATGGCAAAGCTAAGAAGATCACTTCTGTTGGGCACCTCATTGACAATGCTCTAGAGGGTATCGAACGCGATAACCCGAAACTGAAAGGTGTACTGAACAAATCATACTCTTCATTGAAGATTGACCAAGCCAAGCTTAATGAGCTTATTAACCTGATTGCGACAATCCCGTTTGTTCATGCCGACCTCAACAGTAAAGACATCCTAGGCCATGTATACGAATACATGCTTGGTCAGTTCGCATTGGCTGAAGGTAAAAAAGGTGGTCAGTTCTACACGCCAGCCTCTATCGTAACGCTGATTGTTGAAATGATTGAACCGTTTGAAGGTCGAGTATACGACCCTGCAATGGGTTCTGGTGGTTTCTTCGTTCAATCAGAGAAGTTCATCGAGCGTCATGCAAACGAGAAGAAGGTTGATGCTCTTACTCAGAAACAGAAAATTTCAATCTACGGTCAGGAATACAACCACACCACGTGGCAACTAGCGGCGATGAACATGGCGATTCGTGGTCTTGATTACGACTTCGGTAAAGAGCCTGCAAGTACCTACACTAACGTGCAACATCCTGATCTTCGTGCTGATTTCATCATGGCTAACCCTCCATTCAACATGAAAGAGTGGAACACGGGTGTTGATGAAAACGATCCTCGCTTCAAATACGGCCAACCGCCATCAGGTAACGCTAACTTCGCATGGATGCAGCACATGCTTCATCACCTAGCTCCTGAAGGCTCTCAGGCGCTTCTGTTGGCAAATGGCTCTATGAGTTCAACTACAAACAACGAAGGCACTATTCGTCAGGCATTAATTGAGAATGATTTGATTGAATGTATGGTGGCGCTTCCCGGTCAACTGTTTACCAACACACAGATCCCCGCTTGTATCTGGTTCTTAACTAAGAACAAGAACCCTCGCGTTGATAAAGCGGGCCGTAAGCTGCGTGGCCGTAAGGGTGAGGTGCTGTTTATCGATGCGCGTAACCTTGGCTTCATGAAAGACCGCGTTTTACGCGATTTTAGCTTTGATGACATTAAGAAAGTAGCTGACCTATTTCATGCATGGAAAACGGGTGAAGAAATACATGGTGTGGCATACGAAGACCAAGCAGGCTTCTGTAAGTCAGCAACACTTGAAGAAATCACGAAACATGACTTCGTACTTACTCCGGGTCGTTATGTTGGTGCTGCTGAGGAAGAAAATGATGGCATCCCATTTGGCGAGAAGATGGCAACGCTGACTTCAAAGCTAAGTGAGCAGTTTGCTGAGTCAGCAACGTTAGAGGCGGATATTAAGAAAAATCTAGCGGGGTTGGGTTATGAGCTGTAATTGGCCTCTTAAACGCATCTCTGAGGTTGCCAACTTCGAAAACAATAAACGAGTACCTCTAAAAAGTCTTGATCGAGAAAAAAGGCAAGGGGATTACCCGTATTATGGAGCGTCAGGCATTGTTGATTACATTGATGACTTCATTTTTGATGGCAACTATTTATTGATTTCGGAAGATGGTGAGAATTTAAGAACTCGAAATACGCCAATAGCTTTTCAGGCTAAAGGGAAGTTTTGGGTTAATAACCATGCTCATATTTTTTCAGAAAAAGAAGACGGCATTCTTGATTATCTTGAGTATTACTTTTCTGTTCTTAATATCGGTGCCTACATCACTGGAGCTGTTCAGCCAAAACTGAACAAAGCTAATTTAGATAAGATTGAAATTCCAATTCCACCACTTGAGGAACGATTAAAGCTAAATGGTGTTCTCAACAGTTTCAGGGACAAAAGCAGGCTCAATCGTCGAATTAACCAAACCTTAGAAGAAATGGCGCAAGCTGTCTTCAAGTCATGGTTTGTCGATTTTGACCCAGTCAAAGCCAAAATGAATGGCGAGCAACCAGAGGGAATGGATGCAGCCACTGCCTCGCTATTCCCAGAAAAGCTAGATAGCGAAACTGGTATTCCTGTTGGCTGGAGTCAGGGCGTGATTGCAGATATAGCCAAACTCAATGCGAAGTCATGGACAAAGAAAAACCAACCCGAACAAGTTCACTATGTTGACCTAGCAAACACAAAAAATGGTGTAATTGAAACAGTCACAAGTTATGGCTTCAGTGAAGCGCCATCACGAGCGAGAAGAATCTTGAACTCTGGGGATACCATTGTTGGCACTGTACGTCCGGGAAATCGATCTTTTGCATTTATCGGTGATACAGAACAACCACTTACAGGTAGCACAGGCTTCGCTGTTTTATCGCCAAAAGAAGAGTGTTGGACATCGTTTGTTTACCTAGCTACTACCAATGATGACTCTATTGACGAGTATGCTCGTTTAGCTGATGGTGGTGCGTACCCTGCAATTAAGCCTGTAGTTGTTGCAGATACTCCATGTGCAATCCCTACCAAGGATATCGCTCAAAAATTCTTGCAGCTTACAGGTTCAATGTTGAAGAAAGCTCATCAAAACCGTCTTGAGAATGAAGAACTCGCAAAGCTTCGCGACACGCTCCTTCCTAAATTGCTTTCCGGCGAAATCGACTTAGAAATGCCAACCGAGAACTAAGAAAAGGATAATAAGACGTGTTTAAAATCGATACGGAATCCAATCGAATCTCAAGAATTGAAACCAAGCGTTTTAGTGAGCTTGGCTTTAGAGAGCGTGATCATTTACAAGAGTGGTTAGCCAATCAACCTGATGCTCTAGGTGAAGAATTACTGATCATCCAGAAAGAGTTTGATGGCTTTGATGATACGAGGGAGCGCCTCGACTTGTTGGCATTAGACAAAGACGGAAATCTAGTGATCATCGAAAACAAGCTCGACGACACTGGGCGAGATGTCATGTGGCAAGCACTCAAATATGCGTCTTATTGTTCTAACTTAACGAAATCGCAGATCGTTGAGATTTTCCAAAGCTATTTGGAGCGCTTCTGCGGTGGCGGCGATGCTCGCTCTCAACTTTGTGAATTTTTAGATGCTCCAGATCTAAGTGAAGTCGTTTTAAATTCAGGTATCAATCAACGCTTGATGTTAGTTGCAGCTAACTTTAGAAAGGAAGTAACAAGCACAGCATTGTGGTTATTGAATCATGATATTCAAGTTCAGTGCTTCAAGGTAACGCCGTATGCCATGGCTCAAGAGCTATTTCTGAATGTTGAACAAATTATACCGACCCCTGAGGCTAAAGAGCTGATGATAGGTATGAATGCCAAAGAAGCAGAAGAAAAAAGCACATCCATTGAGATTAAACACCGTCACAAAATTCGTCATGAGTTTTGGGAGCGGTTACTCGAAAGGATGACTGATAGCTCTTGTCGCATGTTCGATAATATTAGTCCGAGTAAAGACCAGTGGTTAGGTGCTGGTTCTGGTGTAAGAAATTGTCGGTTCAATTTAATATTTGGTACTAAAGAGGCTCGTGTCGAGCTGTACCTCAGTCGACAGGCGCCAGAAGAAAACAATTTTGTCTTTGATGAGTTATTCAAGCAACGGGCTGATATAGAAGAAAAATTCGGTTCTCCTATTGATTGGCAAAGGCTTGACAGTAAGAAAGCCTGTCGAATAAAAGTGAGTAAAGAGTTTGACGGTTACAATCGCGAGCATTGGCCTGAGATCGTCGAATGGCTAATACATAACATGACAAAATTCGAGTTAGCCTTTAAATCAGCATTGCTTGAAGTTAATCGCCAGTTGAAAAGCACCAGCTTTGAGGAGCAAGGCGTTATATGAAAATAACTGAAGACCAACTAGAACAGCTGTGTATTAATTGGTTTACCGATCAAGGTTACCTTTATAAAAATGGCTATGACATCGCACCTGATGGCGACGATCCAGAGCGTGACGATTACCACCAAGTGGTATTAAAACAGAGGCTATTAAATCAGTTAACAATCATCAATCCAGAGCTTCCGATAAAGGCACTGAATGATGTGGTTAACACGGTATCTTCCCCCGATACGCCCATTCTTATTAAAAACAACCGCGCTTTCCACAAGTTTGTGATTGAAGGGGTGCCTGTCGAATACACGGCTGTTGAAGATGGCGAATCGAAGACAAAGCATACTCACGCTCAGTTAATGGATTTTACGACGCCAGATAACAATGAGTTCCTTATCGTGAATCAGTTTACGATTACAGGTACAAAAGGTAATCGCCGTCCTGATGTTGTGGTGTTTATTAACGGACTACCCATCTCTGTTATCGAGTTAAAAAATCCAGCAGATGAACATGCCGATATTTGGAATGCCTTTAACCAGCTTCAAACCTACAAAGATGAAATTTCAGATTTGTTTATTTTCAATGAGGCTTTGATTGTCAGCGATGGTTGGACGGCTCGTGTTGGTTCATTAACTGCAAATAAAGAACGATTCTTACCTTGGAAAACAGTTGCCACAGAAGACGATAGACCGCTGTTAGAATTTCAATTAGAAACCATGGTTCGTGGTTTTTTCAAGCAAGATTTACTACTTGATTACATTCGTTACTTTGTACTATTTGAAACCGATAACGACAAAATAATCAAGAAAATAGCAGGTTATCACCAGTTCCACGCTGTGAGAGCGGCGGTTGAGGCAACGGTTCGTGCTGCTAATACCTCTGGTCACTTCCTAGAGAGCACAATTCCAGCGCTAGAAAAGATCAAGCAAGGCAGTGGTAAGGCTGGGGTTGTTTGGCATACTCAAGGGAGTGGTAAAAGCATCTCTATGGTTTGCTATGCGAGTAAACTGTTACAGCAAGCCTCAATGAATAACCCGACGATCGTGGTGGTGACGGATAGAAATGATCTTGATGGTCAGCTTTATAACACCTTTGGGATGGCGCAAGAGACGTTAAAGCAAATACCTCAACAAGCGGACGACCGAGATGCATTGCGTGAGCTGCTTTTAAATCGGCAGTCTGGCGGTATCATATTCACGACGATTCAAAAGTTCGCTTTATTAGATGAAGAGACAGAGCACCCTAGACTGTCTGAGCGAAGTAATATCGTTGTCGTTTCTGATGAGGCGCACCGCAGCCAGTATGGCAACAAGTCAAAGATGGTGGAAGTGAAGGACAAAAACGGCACTGTAACGGGTCACAAGTACGTTTATGGTTATTCCAAGTATATGCGTGACGCATTGCCTAATGCTTCATTCATAGGCTTTACAGGGACACCTATAGCAATGGATGACAAAGACACGCGTGGTGTTTTTGGTGAGTACGTCTCTATCTATGATATTCAAGATGCCGTAGATGATGGTGCCACTGTGCCTATCTACTACGAATCTCGCCTCGCTAAGCTTGATATTAACCAAGATGAAATTGAGCAACTTAACGATAAAGTTGAAGACGAGATTGGTGAAGATGAAGAAACGGCAGATCGTGAAAAAGTAAAATCAGAATGGGCAACATTAGAAAAGTTGGTAGGCGCAGAGCCTCGCATTGAACAAGTAGCAAAAGATCTGGTTGAGCACTTCACCACTCGAACGTCGACATTTCCCGGCAAGGCAATGATTGTCTCGATGAGCCGAGAGATCTGTGTCGACCTCTACAATGCTATTGTTGCTATTAAACCAGAGTGGCATCACCCAGATACCGATAAAGGTGCAATCAAGATTGTGATGACTGGCTCTGCATCAGACAAAGAAAAGATGCAGCCTCACATCCATGATAAGAAAACAAAAAAACTATTCGAGAAGCGTTACAAAGATACTGACGATGAGCTTCAACTCGTTATCGTTCGAGACATGTGGTTAACAGGGTTCGATGCGCCTTGTTGTCATACCATGTATATCGATAAACCAATGAAAGGGCATAACCTGATGCAGGCGATTGCTCGTGTAAACCGAGTATTTAAAGATAAGCCTGGTGGTTTGGTTGTCGATTATATTGGTATCGCTAATGAGCTTAAAAATGCATTAAAAACCTATACCAACAGCCAAGGTAAAGGGCAACCCACTGTCGATACCGCAGAAGCGTTTTCAGTATTGATGGAGAAAGTCGATATCATCAGGGGGATGTTTGCAACCCCTGTGGATACAAAGGTATTCAACTACCGTCCTGACTTTGAAACAGACGCATTGCGGTTATTACCGGGAGCGGTAAACCATTTGTCAGGTTTGTCTCACACCGATGCTAACGGTAAAGAAGTCAGAGACGGAAAGAGACGGTTCTTAGATGTGATGGCAGCGCTTACTAAGGCATATTCACTATGTAATACCATGGATGAAACTCACGGTTATAAGAACGAAATTGCTTTTTATTCTGCGATCAAGACGGCTTTCATCAAGCACTCAACGGTAGATAAAAAGCGTACCGATGAAGAGCGCAATACAGCATTGAAGCAAATATTAAACAATGCGGTAGTCGCTGATGGTGTCGATGATATTTTCTCAATGGTTGGCTTAGATAAACCCAATATTGGTCTTCTCTCGGAAGAGTTCTTAGAAGATGTGAAGAACATGAAAGAGAAGAACCTTGCTGTAGAGCTGTTAGAAAAGCTGCTTCGTGATGAGGTTAAAGCTCGGATGAAGAACGATGTCGTACAAGAGAAGAAATACTCTGAACGAATTATGTCGACGCTGCAAAAGTACCATAACCGCAGCATTGAAACAGCTCAGGTCATTGAAGAGCTGATTCAATGGGCCAAAGAGATGCAAGAAGATGGAGAGTTACTAGATAAGCTCAACCTTTCTGTCGACGAAATTGCCTTCTATCGTGCTTTGGTCGACAACGAATCCTCGGTTAGAGAGCTTGGTGATGACAACTTACGTAAGCTTGCTATAGAACTGACTCATCAATTGCGTAAGTCAGCTACGGTTGATTGGCAAAAGAGGGACAGCGTCCGTGCTCGTATGCGAAATCTTGTTCGTCGATTGCTACGCAGATGGAAGTACCCACCTGATGCGGCTGAAGAAGCAATTAAGCTTGTGTTAGAACAAGCTGAAGTGCTAGCTGATGGTTGGTATGCAGCTTAAGTAAAATAAAGGCAAGGTTTTAAAACCTTGCCTTTTGCGTATTTATTCATTACTGATTTTCACATGTAGTGTGGTATTGGCTGGGTCAGAATACATAAAGTAATGAACTGAGGATTATGTAGACCATCGACTCTAAATGATTTCTGTCCATTTTTTAGGTATTTTGAGGCTTTGTTGCGTAATTCAGTTTAGATCCAGAGTCGTCCCGTTTAGTGTATTTCTTAGTCAAGACGACAAGTTTCAGGCATACCTAACCCAGTAAGCTTGTTCAACGCTTTTATCATCGCGTAAGTTTCCCCACCTGTGCATTGTAATTTCTTAAGCTCAATCGTCCTCCTATCAACTATTTAACTCGATACATCGCTGTTTTTGAGAGTGAACGTTTGTGATAACCATACCGCTGTTTCCAAGACTTATTTGAACCTACAACTTCTGGCAACCAACTTCGAGATTTCGGGGGTGGCCACGCTCCCAGAAGCTGAGCCTTCTCTTGGAGGGATGAGCGCTGCCGTGATGGCTAAATCACTGAATCGATGAGGCCAACTGCACTTATTCTGTTTGCTTTACACCGCCTCTTCATCAATCCAAAAGGTCAGAGAACCACGGTTAATGAGCGCTTGGTTGTATTGCTTCTAGTTGGTTGTTTTGTAAAGAGGTGAAGGCTTAAAGCTACGAGAGGGAGTGAATGTAGCTGAGCAGAGCGTAGGTTCTGGATTTAGTTTCACTGAATTACGCAACAAAGCCAAATATAAATTATGTTTAATTTAATTCCATTTCAGGACTCCCAAGGATATTTTTTCGTCGCTGTATATATTTCCAAAAAAATAAGGAATAATTATTATGATTATCGTAGAAAAAGAAAAAGTATCAATTTCTGAGAGATTAGATGCGTTAATGAGTAGTTTTTCAGAAATGAACTTAGAACTTACAAAATTTGATCAGGAGCAAGTAAATAGTATTAATATTGCACCTCCTATTACAGCTTGGAACTGGTCGAAATCATTCTAGAATTCTTAGTGTAGACTGTCAGATAGCCGTAGTTTTGGCAGTCTATATCAATGTGATAAACAAGGTGGAATATATATTTATTTTACCTGATTGTTGTAAAAATTGTCTAAGCACATAGTTCTACCGTGCATTATTACCTTAGTTCTAAAATATACGATGTTTAGTGTCAATGGCAGCCTTATTTATACTTAGTTCACTTTAGTAAGTCATATGAGAAATTAAAAAATATCGAACTCTTTTCTATGATTTTATGATTTTTTCAGTAAGTCGTTTTAAATAGGAATTTTAGATGTTGAAAACTTTTACTAGCCCAAAGACATTGTCTTCCATAACGGGTATGTTTTCTATTTCATTAGGCACTGTTTTACTTGGTGTGATGCTGGTCTTTATGTGGTCCGATCATGATATAAATAGCCAAATTAGCGAGACCGTATTTAAGATAGAGACGCAATTTAACCTACCTAATGGCGATCATGTAAAGAGTTCAAAAGCCCCTGCTGCCTTACTTTCGAAACTTCGTGAACACCCACAGGTTAAAAGCGTCGGTAGGGTTAAAAGTGAATTGGTCACTATCTCCTATGGCACTGAAGAAGTGAAAAGTGCCGACGTACTTGCGATGGATGAATCGGCCCGAAAGATGCTAAAACTTGACAATGACGGTGAGTTCGCAATGAGTAGCAACGGGGTTTACTTGTCAGAGCCCTTTGCAAAAAAACTCACTCGAAGCCCTCGTTCATTGATCGGAAAAAGGCTTAAACTGAACGGACTAGGCCTGTACCAAGTAGAAGGCATTATTAAGTTAGATAAGCGCTCATCCATCAGACCAGATATGATCATCGCTTTTTCTCCCACTTATGATTCTGTCATCAAGTCTCAATATGACAACTGGTATGATACGCATGTCGATGTCTTTGTTGATTTAAAAAACAAAACTCCTTTGAATCTAAACCAGATTATCCTTGAAAATGCGCCACAAATTCCCGGCGCGCCTTTTACCCCTGAATCTTTTATACAATTATCGCAGCGGCCTATCTCACAGCTACATTATGATTTGAACTTTTCTGATGCGCTTGGCCTGACATTTTCAAAATCCAGCTTATACCTGATTTATGGCGTTTGTGGTTTCTCCTTTTTATTAGGCTTTGTTGGCTTTGTGAGCTCAATGATTTCCATACAGTTATCGCAAGTTGAGCGAATTAGAACAATGTTAAGTATTGGTGGAAGTTATTACCAAATTATTCTTAACGCATTAATGGAAAGAAGAATAGCGTTGCTGGGTGGGGTGGTGCTGTCGATCTCTATTTTTAATGCGGGTTTGTTTTTTTTAACTGAGGCGTTTACCTTCTTATCTGTGCTCAGTACCGAAGTTCAGTGGGTCATGTCTGTCGTGATGCTGATTTGTTTTGTAGTCGTTTATGTCACCGTGATCGCTCTGGTGGTCTCCCAAGCGATTGCATTACAAGAAGGCCAAAGCATCTCAAGGTTTTCTGACCTCAATATGGTGCACCTTACCAAATTTATAATGATGATACAGATCGTTATAACGACGATGGTCATATTCATCTCTGTGAGTGTGACCTACGAGCTGCTCTCTGTTAAACAAGTCGATTATGGATACGATATCAAACGCACGCATTATGCTAAATTGAATGGGCGTAATGACAGCAAGGCTCGTTATTTAAGGGATCGCATTAATGCGGAACAAGGTCAGGTTTCCGAAGTCACCAGTTGGTATCCGTTTGATAGATCGGTGAGTTACGCTTCGGTCTCAACCGCGCAACAAACCATGGATGAAAAGATCATACCGGCCAAATATTTTTACGCAGGGCCCAAGATTGTCGACATCCTAGGACTCACGGTACTGACACAAAACCATGCTGTGCCAGTCTTACGTGAAAAAGACACGTCTAAAAGAGTATTTGTGATCGTCACTGAGGCATTTTCTCACTTATTCGCCAATATTAGCGCTGAGAAATTGATTGAGCATACCTTTTACACCAATCTTGGTGATGGTGTAAAAGAGATTCAAGTTGTTGACGTTGTGAGTAACTTTTATCTGGGCAAAGTCAAGCCATCCTTTGAACCCATTATGATCATCATAGATGAGACAAAAGCCAATTATCTTATCGTGAATGATGATGCTACCAAGGTGGTATTGAACGATACTACCTTTATATCCAGCCTTGATGCCCGAGATGAAGAGTATTCAGATTTGAGTACAATCGTTATTTATCTTTTGTTTGTCATCGTGTTAAATATTGTCTTGCTTTTGCTAAACACCATGACGAATTCACTGGTTGAAGTTGAGAGAAACCGGTTCTCCTTGATCATCATGAGGCAGCTAGGTGCTGGATTAAAATCGATATTTTGGTATGTGTTTAAGAATAACATACTCATTTACCTCGGTGCTTCTGGCGTTGGTGTGCTGTTGGGATACGCAGCGATCAGTAGAAAAATTCTAGCGCTTGATGGGGTGCAATTTGGCCTAAGTCATTACGTCATGTCACTATTGGTTGTGGCTGCAACGACCGCCTTTATCATTTCTCTAAGCCTCGTTATCAGTAGAAAACAGTTTCTTGCTGACCTGAAGGAATGATTATGGATTCGGCAAGAGAACCAAAACATCACCATAAGACCAAAATAGCACTGGCGATCCTTGTGTTGCTGGTTGTTATTGTGCTCATGGGTGTTAGTCAATATCGAATGATATCAACGGTCTCAAGCTCTGAGTTGGAGCTAGTCACCGTGGAGGGCTTTCGCACCAAGATCACCACCATGGGGACAATTAAACCAAGAAAATCGATTAAATTGTCGTCTGATATTGGCGGGCGGGTAAAGTACTACATTAACAAAAAACAGCCCTATGTTCAGCAAGGTGACATACTCCTTGAGTTGGAGAACTATGACTACACTTTGAACATTACAGAGAAGGTGGCTCAGGTTTCTGAACAGATTAGTAACCTCAGAAATACCCGTCTCAACCTTGCTAGCGAGATGAAATCGACACAATTGTCACTTGAAGATGCCATCTTCAACGTCAGGGTCATTTATCGAGAACTGGAACAAAAAGAGCGGTTGCTAACGAAAGATCTCATTAGTAAATCGGATGCTCAATATTTGCAAGATGACCTCTCTCGTTGGATCGCCAAGCGAAAGGTGTTGTCGACCTATTACCAGTCTCAGAAAAACAATATCCAACATCAACTGACGGAGCTTAATGAGACCGTTGATCTTCTAAAAAACTTCTTACTAAAGCTTCAGGAAAGTGAAAGAAATTTAGTAGTTCGTGCCCCAATTTCGGGGAATTTGGTTGGTTTTGACATTGAGCTAGGGCAACAGATACTCCCCAAAGAGGAATTTGGATCATTAGACATCATTGATAACTTCTTAATCGAAGTCGAGCTCAGTGAATTCTACTTGGATCGCGTCAATGAATCGATGCAAGTACTTGCCTCGTTCGATAATCGTAATGTCGAACTCAATGTTCTTAAGATTTTCCCAAAGGTAAAACAAGGTCAGTTTCGCATGCACCTTGAAGTGCGCTTACTTGAAAGCGTTGCCCGCAATATCAAAGTCGGACAATCCATCGAAATCGAACTAACCAACGCAACTGAAACGTTGCAACCCAGTGTCCCTGTGAATGCGACTTTCAAAGAAAACAGTAATGTGTTTGTCTATTTGCTTTCCAAAAATCAATCTAAGGCCGTAAAAACCCCCATCTCTATCAAAAATACCATTGGTAATGTCCTACTGGTAGACAACATGGATCTTCTTGGTAAAACGTTGATTGTTCTAGATTGGGATAAAAATTACGAAGAGGAGCTATACATTGAGTAACATGATTAAGCTTGAGAATGTCTATAAACATTTTTATACCAAAAAGCTAAAAACAACGGCATTAAATAATGTCTCTATGCAGGTCGACAAAGGCGAGTTTGTGGCAATTATGGGGAAATCGGGCTCAGGAAAATCAACCCTGCTCAATGCGATTGGGTTGTTTTCCAATATTGATTCAGGGCAATTTGAGCTCAATGGCACCAATGTCTGTGGGCTCTCTCAAAAACAGAAATTGAACTACAGGCGCGGACTATTGGGCTATGTTTTCCAGTCATTCAACCTCATTCCTGATATGACGGTACTTGAAAACGTCATGTTGCCGCTCAAGTTTCGTGGTATTTCACAGCAAGAGCGTATCGCCCTTGCCGAGAAAGAGCTCGAACTGATGGAGCTATCAAGTCGAAAAGACCATTACCCGAGTCAATTATCAGGGGGGCAGCAGCAGCGTGTTGCGATTGCAAGGGTCATGGCCTGTAAACCAGAAATCATTCTTGCTGATGAGCCGACAGGAAATTTAGATGATAAAACAGGACAAAATATTCTCGATATTTTGCAGCATGCGAACACTGCATGTAACGCCACCATCGTGATGGTCACGCACAGTGAAAAAGCGGCAAGCGTGGCAAATAGGCAACTAAAAATGGTTGAAGGAACGCTAGTAGTTTAGGGGGGGAATTATGCTTGGAGATATTTCTGTTAAGGTAGTAGATGAGCCAATCAGTTCGATTGATCAATTAGAAGTGACTGATTTTCAATATAATAGATTGGCTTCACAAATGATTGGTGAAATCAAAGGTAGTGACATTTTAGATGACGAGGAACTTGAGTTATTTAATTTTCAAATGAATAAGAGCTTTGATGCAAAGCCATTGAGAGCAAACAAGTTAGTAGTTGTTCTTAAGGCAACACGTTTATGCAACCTCAGATGTACTTACTGTCATTCTTGGGCTGAAGGACCAAATCAAACAATCAAGTTTGAGAGACTAGTGACAATTGTGAAACGTATATTATCAATACCTAATGTATCGCGGGTTGAGTTTGTCTGGCATGGTGGTGAAGTGACTTTGTTAAGGACTGAGTTCTTCAAAAAGCTTATATGGTTGCAAGAGCAGTTTAAACGTAAAGATCATGTTATTACCAATACTATGCAGTCGAATGCTGTTAATATCTCACGGGAATGGTTCACCTTTTTAAAAGGAATGGGCATGTCTGTCGGTATTAGTTTCGATGGTGTACCTGAAATACATGATAGCCGACGTCTCGATGTAAGAGGACGGCCAACCAGCCATAAAGTAGTAAATGGAATTAAGCAATTGAAACTATATGGAATACCATACGGTGCACTAATTGTAGTCGACCGAGATTTGTACAATATCGAGCCGGAGAAACTCCTCAGCTACTTAACTTCGATTGAATTGAATGATATTGAATTTCTAAACATTGTGCCTGATAACCGTGCTAAACCAGGAGATGATATTGGTACAGCCTATATTAGTTATCAGGAGTATATTAAATTTTTGAGTGATGTATATAAAGTTTGGTATACTTCATATCAACAAAAAATAAAAATTCGTATGTTCGATAACTTTATTGAGGTATTATCAGGCAAAGAAAAAAAATTGTCTGCATGCTATTGGTCAGGTAATTGTTCACAAGAGATTGTTACTATAGAACCTAATGGAGATGTTTCTCCATGTGATAAATATGTTGGAGAGGTTGGTAGTATCTACGGTTCGTTAATGGAATCCGATTTGGCTACTTTATTAGAAAAATCTCGTCATAATAAAGATTCAATAAAAGAAGAGGTTGAATCCCATAATCGTATGGGTGAATGTGAGTGGTTTTCTGTTTGTAATGGCGGTTGCCCACATGATCGTGTTATTAATTCCCGTCATGTTGAAGGCTATAATGATAAGTGTTGTGGTACAGGTAAATTGTTAAAAGTCATTAAAGAATCATTAGTAAAATAATTAAATATAATGGTGAAAACTATCCCAGATAATATTGTTTATGCGAAGTTGAAGTCGCTATGCGCCGAAAAATTTTGGCACATAGTTTTGATAATTATATTAAACTTTATGGTTGTTGGTAGTTCGTTCTTTATAGCTTATACGATTGAACGGTTGTTTGATAGAGAAGTGACAATAGATCGGCTCAACTCTTTTGTCGTCATGACTTTGTTGTTATTAGTCACTTTTGTAATTAGCAGCGGACTTAGAAAAAAACTAGTTTTTGATGTAAAGGAAATGCTCAGTACCAAACTTCAGAGCTTCGCTATTCGACAGCTTATGTTCAAGCCACAACAATTGTTCGATGAAGTATCACCCTCTAGTTTGCATGCAAATGTCGACCATGATATTAACGCTATCAATGTTTACCTTCACTTCATTCTTAGTATTTTTGTTCAAGCCTCTGGCACCTTACTGTGCGGATTAATTTATTTGCTTTCTACCAACTTATATATGACCTTATTGTCTGTTGTGGTTGTGCCGGTTTTGATTCTGGTTATATTTCGGATAAGTCAGAATGCTACGGCAGCTAACAACCGAAAAAGAAATGCATCATCGCTGTTTAACTCAGCTATTATTGAAACTTTGTCTGGCATTGAGTCTATAAAAATACACAAAATGGAGAACTTACTGGGTAATCAAATCGAATCCAAAGCTAAAACAGTCTATATAGAATCAAAAAAATTGCATTTTTTTGATTCTATTATATCTATAATGATAATATTCGGCGGATTTTCCAGTGTCATTTTAGTCCTTTGGGTTGGAGGGAAGAATGTTATAACAGGCTCAATGTCATCGGGTGAATTAGTCGCATTCGTGATGGTTTTACTGTTTATGTCATATTCTTTTGCCTCTATTAGTGATATTAATTCAGTTACACTTAAAGCAAAGAGTGCTATGACACATCTTAATTGTCTATTGCAGCCAGACTATAATCAATGCACTATAATTAAAAAAAATAACACGATTCACGGGGATAAGATCGATCTGATTGATCTATCATTTTATTATAATTCCTCAGAGTTCCCAGCATTAAAAAACGTATCGCACACCTTCTATAGAAACCATATTTACTCAATAGTTGGGCGTTCTGGCTCTGGTAAAAGTACACTTATAAAGCTCATATCTGGCCTATACTACAATTACCATGGCCAAATAATGTTGGGAGAAGTCGAGGGAAAAACTCTTCAAGGAAGTAAACGGGTAACTCTTGTTGAGCAAGACCCCTTCTTTTTTAGCGGTACACTATGGGAAAACATCACATTATTGCCGCGGTATACTCAGGTTGATGAGATCAGACTTAAACGTGCGTCTAAGCTATCAAATTTCGACACAGTAATGCTAAACAATGATCTAACCTTTAACAGTTATATTCATGTGAATGCTGCTAACTTATCGGGTGGCGAAAAGCAACGTCTTGCGATTGCGAGAGCGCTCTATAGTGAACAGGATATACTGATATTTGATGAAGCAACGAATTCATTGGACTTCGCTACTGAGATAGGTTTTCACCAACACCTAAAAGAGATCTCTAAAGATAAAATTGTTCTAGTAGTTACCCATAATCTAAATAATATTTATCTAACGGATCAAGTTGTTGTCGTTGATTCTGGACACATCGTTGCAGCTGATCCCCCTCAGAAAATCATTAGTAATAAGTATTTCAAGCGTATAAGTAAAGGCAAACAACGAAGCCATGGATCTGAATAATGCGTTGGCATATACCTAATCAACTTGAAGATGCAAGCTTGAGCACCTGAAAATTATCATTAATTCGAGATGTTAATCCGAGTTTCCGCATCCAATTCAGGAATAAACGGCCTCAGAGAGTCTACCTAACAATTTTGAAAGCCGAGTTTGATGCTATTGAAGCTCTGTTATAAATCGTTGACCGTTTATCTCCAAGATATCTATACCTTCGAACTTCAAGAAGACCCAACGTGCCGTCGGTTTCGACGTTGGCTTGTTCTTTACCATGCTCGGGAAGAACTCTTCGGTTTGTGTTAATTGCTCTCTGATTTTGTGCTCTAAGCTGGGGTAAACAAGCAGGCTCAACGTCATTATCATTAGCAATGCTTCAATACGTTGTGGCTTTTTCTAGCTCGGTAAACGGTCCTGCCTCTATGAAGTATTGATACCCTGTCGGTTTTTCATTTTTCTTTGGGCGACCAGGACTCGAGAAAGTAGGGACTTTTATGGTCGCGGTTTGTTCAAATCCCAGTAAGTGGCATTATTTCCTGAACTCTTTGAGCGCCAACTCTGCATTAGCATCGCAAGCGAATGGCTTTTGCTTAGTTTATCTAACATATTGATTTATTTGCTAAATTTTCCTCTAAGTTATTGTAAAAATGATATCTTCTTGCTTCGTAGCTTGCTCATTGTGACTAGCAACCAGCGCTGAATAACCTTGCCGTAGTCAGAGTCTATCCAGCACCCTGAGTAGCCATTTCCTATAGCGCTTAATTGCTTTGCGAGTTTGATGATCATCGGGACGCGGGTAATGAACTTTTGCTTTTGTTCATCTAACGAGGAGATGTTTTTTCTGTGTACAAGGCGGCATCAGCGATAAAGTAACGGCTATTTTGCACGTCTTTTAGACAATGAATGTGCTTGCTAGTGACCTCAGCGAATGCCTTGGCATCATTGGTGTTACCACTGAGCGCTTGCATATAAACAGGAAGACCGGCTTGGTCTCAAAAAAGTCGGAGAACATGTGAAGTGTTCTGCTGTGATCTCCGAGTCCATCATTCGTGGTAGGCCGATTTCATGGAAAAATGCTGCAATGAGACCAAGATGAGCCAAGCGTTTAATAACAGGCTGAGTAGGCATATTTTGAGACTGTCAAATAACAGTAATAGATCAAAACTGCCGAGCGCGGTCAAGATGGTGTCGTTTTTTTTACTGATAAATGAACGCTGGATAACACTATTTTAATTATTAAATTGGGGGGCGGAATGACGGATACAATATCGCCTTTCTAAAGTCATATTTTACTGTTATTTCGTTTTACGAATGGCCCTGAATTCCTAAAAGGTGTTGTGACTTTTTAATAGTGTGATCCATTTTTCACCCCAACCCCTTTTAATATGGGCGACTTTCCCTAATAATATAAAGCCTTAGAGAAAGCACAAATTATGCAAGCGTTTAACGAAGTGGCCCTGTTTCCCCTCAATCCAATACCACACACCACGCTAAATCGTAAACGATTTAAATGATTGTCTGTGATGAATTTAAAACCTATAAAAACAATGACTTATGCTTAATAGTGGAGGCGAAATAGAGCGTGAAAAAATTTTCAAAATCTCAACTAATTAGCCGCTGAAATCCCAGTGTGAAAATATGTAATTACATTGAATTATCATTGGCGCCTTTCTGTGTAAGGGATTGTGGTGATTTCAATCTAAATTCAATGGGATTTAATTAAATTGTTATTTATCCCTTTATCGGTAAGGTTGTAGCGGTTTTTTCAAAACTAAGTACAATGGGTTTACATTGGGAATTTATTGGATTTCATTGAGGCTTAAAGGTGGGCTTCATTGACATTCATTGAGGAGAAAAAGCTAAATTATGTCACGTTCTTACCCTTTACAAAGCTCCCTTCGAGGGAAGCTAGAGCAAGATTTTAAGAAGTTCAGAGACAGAGAAAAGTTAAGTGATGCCGAGGCAACTCGTCAGCTTTTTACCTTGGCGTTGCGTATCAAACTGAATGACAGTGACGATGAGCGGCCGTCGAACCGTGAGTTGATGGAAGAAACGTATCGTAGAGTTAGGCAGGTACAAGGCGTGCTAAATTTAAATTTGGCGCATAGCTTTGATGGGGAGGGGTATTATAAGAATAAAGCGGATTCGATTGAGCAAAGAAAATCCAACACCGCTTTGGTTGATAAAAGCGTCGATGAATATCTTGAAGGCGAAAAAAAAGGGTAGCCATTGGCTACCCTTTTATTATCGCTCTAACTCTCTGTCGATTTCTCTGTCTTCCCACTGACTCTCTTTCTCTGAGTGATTAAATTCCATCTCTTGTTGAGGTGAATATTCTTTTGGCTCAAAGTGGTCGAGTGATTGGCTGTCGGTTTCTTTTTTCTCATTATAGTTGAGGGTGTCTAATTCGCTCTCTTGATGAGAAGTGTGCGCCTCATTTAATTCAATGTTATGTGCGCTGTTATCTCGCTCTAATTTGTTAATGCACGATTTAATGTCCTCTTTAAGATTATCGTCTGACATGAATTGAATGTCTCGTCCATTAAAGTTCTCGACGATTTTCTCAATGTTGTTCGGGTTTAAATCGTGGTTGCCGTGATTTAATACAATAATGATGTTCTGTCTCAGTTCATCGGTGGAGATGTTTTGAATGTCGTTCTTATGATTGACATTGATAATGTCAATCTGCCCTTGGGTTTGGTCTCGAATTAAAAACGAGTGTTCAATTGAGGTACTGATGATGGTGGTGTTTAAATTCTCTCCTTGATGGAATTGGGTTAATTGTTTGGACTTTGTGCCTAGGGTTCTTGGATTAATGTCTAGGGAGGTGTCTTTATTGCCTTGAGTGTCTAAATAGGTCACTTCAATGGCTTTAGTTTCACCTTCTTTATTGTGGATGTTGGTTAACATCGCAGGATGAAGAGATCTATCTTCGGATGAATAGACCGCCGGGTGGAATTTTACATGGTTGTTTTCAATGTTATTGACACCGAGCTTGTTTAAGTACGTTTGGGCCAGTGTGTTATCCATCGGTAAGCTTTGATTGATATAATCTTTAGCCCGTTCTTCAAACTGCGCAATATGCCTAGGTGTGGTGCTCAGTAATTTGTCGTGCTTACTGTTTTCCTCCAATTGATATTTGTCCGGTTCGTTTAGCATCTTGTGCGCTTCATTCATCGCGGCTTTATAGTTCATTTCCTTATGACTCATTATAAGGTTAATCAATGCGCCTTTTTCGCCTGTGGTGTAGTCTTTAAAATACCCACGATATTCTCCAGTTAGGGTCACTTTAATCGCCGATTTTCCAAGGCCAAAGGTTAAATAATCCCGGTCTGATTTGGATTGATTCGGCTGGCCTAATAACTGAATGGCGAGGCTTTCGGTGTATTTTGGTAGCTGCGTATTGATGTGCTCCCTAAATGTGTTGTAGTCAAAGTCACCGCTTTTATTTTGGAACCGAACGTCTTCGTGAGGGAGGGCATTTCGGTTAAAGTAGGTGGTGTCTTTGGGGGGCGTTTGGTTGAGGGTTTCTATTGCACTGGCTTTATGACTTTCTTTAGAGAGCCAGCTTTTGACCAGTTGTTTGGTGTTGTCGGTATAGAGGCGAATGTGCTGACTGGCACGGGTGACATCGATACCGGCGCGTCTTAAGTTGGTCAGTGCGCCTTTGCTTTGTATCGCGCTAATGACGTGTTGATAGGTGGACCCTTGCGCCATGTCTGCGGTTCGACTGTACGCGTAGTCCCAATGCCCGTCTTTAAGCTCGTTGGGGTTAATGGTGAGCGCTTGTCCTGTTTTGGATTGCGCTTTGATGCCTTCCTCATTGGCTTGCGTGATGCGGTATTCGACGTTGGCTTTGATGTCACGACTTTTATCGGTAAAGCGCGTGATGATTTTATCGCCCGTCGAAAGTGGCTTTTCTGACGCAGAGAACAGGGTGGTGAAGCGGTGGTCACGGTTGCGCGGTAAGAATGGCCTAGTCTTACCTGTCGCTGCGTCTTGAAGTGTCACCACGCCATGCTCTGAGTCAACGTGAGTGATTGTCGCGTACTCACCGGGTCTGGTGCTCAATATCAAGCCTTTTTGATACGGCATCATGGTAGTGAGCTCTTCACCCGTGGCGCCGATTGAGCGTAGCCGGGTTGCGACGACGTTCTCTTTGCCTAACTCACTCTGTTTCATCAAACCGACACGGATGTATTCGGTGATGGTGTCACGCTCCTTGTTGGTGTAAGCGATGATAAGCGTGTTTTCTCTGGTTTCTGGGGTGCGCTCTAAATAGTCTTTGGCGACCACATAAGGCAGCTTCTCTGTGGCGGTGAGCTGCGCTCTGCGTCGGTCTTTGTCGTTTTCATTCAGCGTAGAAATGACATGTTGGCTGTTGCCTTGGGTATCAGGGGCTTGCTGCTGGAGTTTATCTAGGGCGCTGAGCGGCTGTTTATCAATGGTGTTTTGCTGTGCATTGTGCAAAGTGTCATTTTGTGGGCGTACCATATCGGTCATGTAAGCGGTATCGATGCGGCCTTGACTTATGGCCAGCTCAAAGGGTTTACCGGCACTGAGCGATAACAACTGTTCTTTATCGCCCAATTTGACTGTTTTGGACTGACTGTCATTGACCAGCTTTGTGAACTCATCGGCTTGCTTGTTGCTGACCATGGAGCTTTCATCGAGAAAGAACAAGGTGTGTTGATAGTCACTGGCTTCTCGATTGCCTTGTCGGATGTCAGAGAGCAAACTGTCTAGCGTTTGCGCTTTCACGCCTTTGCTTTCGAGCTCTGCAACCGCGGCGTGCGTGGGCGCAAGACCGATGACGCTTTGCTCTGGTTGCTGGCTGGCTTCTTTCACTAACTGGATAAATTCAATGTTGGATTCAAGCAGGGTGGACTTACCTGTGCCGGCTAACCCTTGGATGGCCACAAAGCTGTCTTTGGTGGTTGAGATAAGGGTGATGGCGTCCTTTTGCCCTTGGGTTAGGCGAGGCTTGGTATCGAGAAAGTCTTGCACCTGCTTAGGCGTTGCAAAAGGTTGATGTTGGCCTTTACCATCATCGATGTTTTGCAGGATGCGCTTTTCAGTTTCTAGCGCGGCTTGCGTCGTCCAGCGTGTGCCGTCACTGTACTCTGCAGAGAGGGTGTCGCTGCGTTTAGTCAGCTCTGTTTCAACCTGCTCTTTGGTAATAGAGCCTCCTGCTTCTTCAAAGGCGTAACGCACCGCTTCCACCACTAAGGCTTTTTGGCTAAACGCCGCTTCTCGCTCTGAGAGGTGGTTCAGGGCAAAGCTGACCGCTTTTTCGATGAGTGGGGCGTTTTGCGCTTGCGCGAGTGCTGACAGCGCTTGACTGACATCCTGCTTTAGCCAATCTTGGGTGGCATCGTTTAGGTAGCGGTCGTTGACGTTTTGCGTCTGTAATACGCGCTCAATGGCCGAAGGGGAGACCTGTTCTTTTTCGAGTGCGCTTTGGGCTTTTTCTGGTTTGTCGGTGAAGATATCAAGGCGCTCTGTTTTTTCAGTCAGGTCGTTTATCAGGGGCTTAGATAGGGTAAACGCTTTGCCAGACAGTAAAGTATGGGCTTTTGGCTCAATATGGTGGGCGCTATGAACGTAGTCGTATTGCAGCGGCGCGTCTTTTAAGCTCTCTAAGTTGACGCGCTGCGTTTCCCCTTTGCTCTCAAGCGTGAGGCTTTCTTTGTCAATGTGAGTGACAAGGTAGCTTTGGTTCGCGTCCAAGCCAGCAGGGAAGTGTTTGCCTAACGTTCGAAGGCGTTCGCCTTGGGCGATGTTGAGACTTTGCGGTTTATTGGTTTGCATCTTCATGTGCTTAAAGGCGCGACTGGACGGGTCAAAGGTGTGTGATTGTCCATCGCGTTTGCTGAGTGCGGTCATGGTGTTGCTCTCTTTGTCGATACTGGCGATGACAAAACTCTGAGGTTTGTTTTTCTCCCAATGGGTGAGTGTCATGCCTGGTTTGTAGTGTTGAACGAGGGGTTGTTGCGCTTTAGAGAGGTGGTGAGGGGTTTGAGTGAATAGGGTGGTTTCGTGTCTGGTGAGGGCGCCGGTATTTTTCAGTTGGCCCCGTATCGCTTCGGTTAACCGCCGCTGCTCGACGCTGGAGGTGGCAATCACTTGCGTGTTGGCTTTATCGGGGAGGTCTGAGTACACCCGCGCTATCCTATCGGTGTCATTGTCATGCAGTTTCACGTTGGTGTTGTTGGCTCGCTTGCCGACCCAAGAATGACTCTCCACATTGCCTTTTTGATACAGCGAGATAGCGTTATTGGCTTTAAATCCCTGACGGCTTGATACACGATTAAGCATCACCACTTTACTGCTCGATTGTTTGGCTTTGTCGGTGAGGGCTAACAACTCATTGGCACTCATCTTATTGGCGTCATCGATGAGCAAGACGTCTTTATTGGTCAGCGGCGTATCGCTTTGCAGTAAGCTATGGGTAGTGTGGCGCTGCTCTGGTGAAAAGAGCTGACCGACCCAGGCGCTGAGTGTTTGACTCTTGCGCTGTACGCTCTCCATGCCCTCAGTCTTGGCTTTCACGCTTTGGGAGACCAATTGGACACGCTTACCGCTGTGATTGCCTACATTGAGTAGCTGCTGCGCAATACCCTGTGATGAGCCGTGTACATTGACCACATGGAACTGTTTGGTGGAGTGGTACAGCTCGGTCAGTATACGCTGCTGGCTTTCAGGGATAGCGAGCTTGTTGAGCGTGTTCGATTCAACGTGGGTGCGCATGTGATGCGCACGACCTTGTGTGCTGTCGATAAGCGCTTGTTCGTTATCAATTAAGCCTTTGGTGGTGTATTGCCCTTTTTGACTGAGTCCTATCAAGTCGCCCTGTTTAATCATTGCATCCGCGACTTTTTTGATATCAAGGGCGTTGAGTTGCACGCCGCCTTTGGTGAACTCTGAGGCGGTGAGTTCAATGATTTTTTCAAGGTGTAACGCAGTGCTGTATTGCCCTAGATGGTCAATGGCTCTGCTGATCGCGGCTTTGGTTTCACCGAGTGGCGGGGTATTTTGCGCTTCCTTTACTTGTTGCGCCATGGTGACAAGCTCTGCGGGGTCATACCCTTGCTCTTTTACGGTGCTTTGCCACTGTTTGTTGAGGCTGTCACTGCTCTGGTAGGTTTTGCTTTTACGAGTATCGAGGTTTGCTACGTCTTTCGCCGCGCGCGAGTCAAAGCCTAAATCGAGTGTGCGTTGGTCAATTTGTTGTTTGCGAGTGGACGACGCATCAAGAATAGGCTGAGGGACACCGCTGATTTCGAACTGACCGTTGCCGACGCCTCGCGTGGAATAACCGAGGGTTTCTGCCTCTTTAGCTAATTGGCTCTGGTACAAGATACCGTAGTATTTTTGGAAGTTGTAAATGCGCTCGCCAGTCCCGTTAATCACGCCCCCTTTTTGTTTTAGGCTGGTTGATAAAGCGCGTAAATCTCCTTCTTTATCGCGCGTCATGTTAGCGGCTAGCGCGTGCGAATGCACTTGCATGTCATTTTCACGGCTGGTCTTATGGCGTACGACTGCAAATAGCATCGAATCCGTATTTTCGTATTCTTGAACGCCTTTCTCATGGGTGACTTTGACTTGTGCTACGTCTTTCTCCAGCTCTGTTAAGGCGAACTTCACGGCGTTATTGTGCGCTTCAATGAGGCGGCTATCTCCGCCAATAAGCGCAAGAACGCTGAGGGATTTGGGCGCAGAAAAGGTCAGGTCGAAGCCCGATTTATGATCATCTCGTTTTCCTTTAATGGTTTCACCGCCAAGACTGCCTGAGAGTACCGATTCTAGGGTGGCTTGCTCTACGGGTTTACCCGCCAGTCCCGCTTCGATGGCCAGCTTGCCATGCCAGAAGGTGTTTTCTTCTTGGTCTTTTTCCTTGAGGTAATAGTTATCGCCCGCGTTTTTTTCTAAAGAGACGTCAGGTAGGTCTTTGGGGTTTTCTTCGCTGAGATAATATTTGGCAGCGCCAGAAGCGGATTTTAATGGGCTAATAGAAAGCATGAGTATTTTCCTTATGCAACGCAAATTGCCGCTAGCAGCAAAACTGAGCGGTGAGTGGAGGTTAAGGGGGAAGTGGAATTAAAAGAGGTGTGGTTACAAAATGATCCCAACACAAGCAAAGGAATTGCTAGCGGTTAACGTTCGTTCTTCGTGAATGATGACGCCATTTTCATCAATGTGAATGGATGTAATGCCCGCTTTAAATCGGTCTAACGCTACAATTTCTTCCTTGGTTAAATGCTTGCCATGAGTCAGGCATTCTAGATGGTTAAAGCTGTATTCATCGGCGGCCATCGCTAGTTTCGAAGAATCAGAATGCTTCATGCACTCATTGCCATACAGCCAATCTTGAGCACACTCTATATTTGGCTCTAACTGGTAAGTCATATGGTGGGTGACGCTTGCAAAAGAATGGGACTGGCTTGTCCATTTGTAGCTCACTTGAAAACAATCAACCTCATCGGGAATGACGGCATACCAACCTCGACTTTTGGGGGAGGTATCTAAATAAACAGACACGTAGCGTTTGTTTGGCCAAAAGCGCTTTGTTTTTGGATTGCCGTTTGGTTTAGCCCAGTCGGGTCCTATAAATTCAAAATGAATGTCTGTTACCTTGTTGCTGGTCAGCTCAGGTGTCAGAAATATTCTAGGCGTAAATTGCAGGTATCGTTCCTTGGGGTATAGAGGCAGATGGATGTCGAGTTGGTGTTTAATGGCCGATTGGATCTCTGAGTGTGCTTGAGTGTAGCATTCTGACCATTCAAGACTTTTTGCCGCCTCAATGGGTGACATGCCCCGGGCATATAAATCGATATAGGGTGTCCAATCTATCTTGATGTATCGGTATGGGATTTTTTTGAGATGCGCTGCAAATGCCTTAAACCATTCTTTCCATTGGTCGTCATATTCGTGGGTCATTTTTCCGTTGAGATAATTAAGACCTTTGCGAGTAAAAGTGACGCACCTTTGATCATCGTTGAGTTCTAGGTAATTTTCTGAAATCAGTTGCTCTAAGATGTCTCTGATTAGCATGCCAGAGTGTGGGTAAACATCCAAAGCGCGCTCTTTTGCTTGAGACTTGCTCAAGCTCATTCGCTTTTCTTTCATGTGCGCTAGATACTGAGTGTTGATAGGGTCTACTTGGTAATTTTTTGTTCTTGGCCACAGCCAATCTAAAAGGTCGCGGGCATAGGCCGTATTCGGTCCTAATTCTAACGTATAGGACGTTGGCGCTTTGGGTAGGGGGGGAAGCTCTTCTTTATTGCCATTCATGGCGTTTAACTCTTCGGTAGTTAAGTTTCTTAGTATGACATGGGTAAAGCCTTCAATATTGTCGATGTGCTCCCCCAAGCTGACTCTGACACTTTGGATGAAAGGAATGATGGATGCTTGGTTAAATAGAATGTTGTGGGTTGGCTCGTGGTGCGTGACTGCTTGCGCTTTTAAGTCGTCCCAGTCGCCATAACCTACCGCTTGAGCGCAAATCGATAACCATGTGTTTTTTTCGGTGGCGTTGCCCTGAATGATTTCAGCGAAGGTAAGTTGATCGAATATAGTGTGTAATTGTTTCTTTAATATCGGTAGATGGTCAGAATTAAAGAGGGTCTTATTTGACATGGTAATTCCTTGATGAATGAACGTAAAAAAGCCTTGCCATTACAAGGCTTGGAAGAGTGGTTGAGTGATTATTCGAGATGATGAGGCCCTAGGGTGTCGTCTCTATGGGGCGTTACGCTTTTCATCGATTTTCCTTTAATGAATCTCATCAATGATAGGGCTTACGTTATGGTGCACTATAACTAAATATCTAGTCATGACTAAGATTGAGTCAGTGCACTTTTTGACACGCTGGGTGCCAAGTACATGAAAGTCAGGCCTATCGAATTCAATAAACCAAATAACGAGTACTTCATGCTGATGCTCAGGAGTAAAGCGAATACTGCAAAGGTGAGTACGATGTAGTGAGGAGTGTTGGGGCGTTTTTTAACAAAAAAACCACGATGCGCTTCAAACCATACAGTGATAAAAAGCCAGTGGACGCGATGAAAAGTTGCGTCCACTGAAATTGACTCTCGGTGATCTGCATAAAACAAAGTGCAAAAAATAAGAGTGAGACGACCAAGGTCTCGAAGATTAATGTAGACAAACTCGGTAACATAAAAATACCTAATACATTTGGTTTGCAATGACCTATTTCTGTCTTGTGTGGCTATCGACTATTTGATGCGCTATTCAACCATATCGCCCGCTTCCATCTCGATATCTTGAGATATCGCCGACTCGTCGAGCTCTTGATGCGCGCGATCTTGAGGGGCATTGTCTGATTTGAGCTTTTCCGACTCCTTGCTGGCTAACGCTTTGACTGTCTCACTTCGTTGTGCTTGTTGGATTTGGTCGGTTTCCAGCTTCATCTCTTCCGGCGTTTCAAATTGCTTGGCTTGGATTTCTGTGAGTGCGTTACGCTCTTCTTCGTTGAGGAGCATACCTGGGGCGACACACTCAAAGTAAATCGCTTTTTGATACGCTTTGGTCATGGCGGGCGATGGGGTGTAATCACGTTTTATAAAGGCCGGTGTCACATCTCGCATCTTATCAAAGTGCAAATCCAGTCGAGTGATAAAGCTGCTTCCTGGTACGCGAAGGTAACATTGCAAATCATCCATGGCTTGGATTTCACTGCTAGAGATAACCGGTCGTGTCACCGTCTGGTGGCCAATCGATACCCCATCACGGAGTGCATTTGCACCGTAAGAAATGTGCTCTCTTGAGACATCCACCTCTTGCTCACCCAAATCTTTGGATGAGATTTGCGCCATCTGCGCTGATGGGGCGCGAAAGTAAAAGCGAGAGTTGAGTAAATCAAAAATAACGTCCGCGGTATTTTTTCCGTAGGTTTTCACGAGCTGCGCATAAGACTGGAGACCAATCACATAACAGCCCCCAAACTTACGCACTTCGGCAATGATGGTGTCAAGCTCAGGCAGTTTATGCAGACTTGGCATTTCATCCATAATCACCCAGATGCGGCGGTCTTCATCGTCTTTGAGTCCCAAGATAGCGTTAGAAGCAATGGCAAGCCACGTCGAAATCAAAGGACGCAATGAGGCGTGTTGCTGCGCGTTACTCGATAAAAACAAAAAGCCTTTTTGTTTGTCATCTTGTACCCAATCGGTGATAGAAAACGGTTTACGTTTGGGCTCTCCTTTCGTGTCTTTGTCATCCAAGCCATCTAAAAAGCGTAGGCTCTTAATGTAGGTAGCGAGCACCGACTTAATGGAGATGGCCGTCTTTTTGATGTCTTTCGAGACCAGGGAAGCAGACTCTGTGCCTTGCAGGAAATTACCCAGGGTTTCAAGTTCAGACGTGAGTATCAGGCTAAGCAGCCTTGCGGTCGAGCAGGGCTTGTCATCTTGGCTCATGCGATACGCCGCACTTGAAAAGATAGTCCGGGCGGAGTCGACCCAGAATGGGTCACCTTCGCCATGCTGCGGGATAAGGGCGCTGGCGATATTTTCAAAGTCAGGGGCTTCTTTTGCATCGCACCAGACATCCCAATTGGCGCAGCGTTCATCGAAGGGGTTGAGTAAGGTGTCTTGGCTAGGGTCAAAGAACTTACTGGTAAAGGTGCAGCCTTTATCATAAATAATCGCTTTATCCCCACGTTTGCGTATCCAGCGCAGCAGTTTCCGCAGCATGACGGATTTACCGGCCCCTGTGGTGCCGTCAATCAGCATGTGCTGCACTTCAAACTCACGTTTAAATAAGGCCAGCCCATCCACTTTGAAATCAGAAATTCGTCCGTTGCCTACACCCTGTTTCTTGAGTTTCTTTGCCCGTTTTTTCAAATCATTTGTGAGCACTTTGGGTTCGGCGTATTGAAAGCCTCGAACGTGGAAATCTTCACTTTGCTTTTCGCCTTGTCGTTTAAAGAAACTCATGGCGAGCATCAAAATAGCGAAGGCAATACCGATGGCAATTAAGAAGTTGATTTGTATTTGGTGTATCACGTTATCGTAGAGGTCGATGAGTTGGGTGTTTTCCAGTTGGGAGGCGAGCGTACCAACGTAGCGTTTCCCGCTCCAGAACGTCGTGACTTCGCTGTTAAGATCGTGCCCAAAGCTGGCATAGATATGATTGCGCCAGTAGTAGAACACAGACCAAAAGGCGTTATCAGGAGCGCGTAGCCAGGTTAGAACACCAGTGAGTGCTATCACCGACCAAATGGCGGCGTAGACTAAGGTGTTGTTGACTTGAAAGAACATCCGAATGGAGTGAAAAGTAATTTGTCCGCCACGGGTAAAGTGGTTGCCGGACGCGCGTTTAGGTCTAGGCATAGTGGTTCCTTGAGAGTTAAATGCAGTACTTTTTATATAATTACCTGCGTATGCAGATGAGCTGGTTTAGATTGGAGGTCAATTATGTGGACGAAGAAAGGTCATCTAACAGGGCAGAAAAAGTCCTTCAAGCTTGAAGATATCTGGCGAATTCGCACTAGGCTTGAAATCGACCTTGCTCAATCTCGCTATCGATTGCAAGTTACGTTCTTGTGACTTACTTAGAATGAAAGTGAGGGATATCTCTTCTGGTGGTGCGATTCAAGATCGCGTGCTTTACAGCCAGAGGGGTACAGTTTGAGCTCACTTCACGCACTGCACAGCCAACTCTCTGCACCAGACTCTATTTTCCCAAGTCCTCGAAGGCAGGGTAAAGCAATTAGTTGTAGCAGCTACGCCACCATCATTTTCCGCTGGGTAACGGAACTCGGCTACGATCCCTATCTCTATGGTACCCACTCGATGCGCCGTACCAAGGTGACGTTAATTTAGGCGAGAACCAAAAACATTCGCGCTGTGCAACTATTACTTGGCCATGTTAAGTTGGATAATACCATTTGCTATTTAGGCGTAGAAATTGAGGAGGCTCTGAACATCTCTGAGGGGATAGACTCATAGTAAGGTTGGAGTGTTGATTTTAGAAAGGTCATTTTTAATGACCTTGAAATGATTATTATAAAACAATAGGTTAATAATATTTATTCGTTATTTTTGCCGTATTATCCCCTTTGAGTTTGCCGTATTTCTTCCTGTCATAATAAGGTTGCGTTATATTACGAACACGTATGAAAGTTAGGAGGTTCAAATGACAGCAGTTGATCGCGTTTATCAAAAGATAAAGCGCTCCAGACGCTATGTTTTTGAGCGCAAAGACTTTGATGTAGGTTTCACCCATTCGCCACGAGCCAGATACGGGCTTATTTCTACACCTCGCTCTGTGCTCTAATACTGGCGTAAATTTGATAACCCAACGATTAATAGTGGCCTGATCCACAACGACTCCGCGCTCCAATTGTATCTCTTCAATTTCACGATAACTGAGTTTATAGGCGAGATAATAACGTACGGTTTCGAGAATAACTTCAGAGGGGAAGTGGCAACCTTTAAACATTGAGATTCAGAGTATTAGGTAAAGATTGAGTAAATCTTAACCGACAACGCAAAACTTTGCGACAAAACCCATCATGTCGTACGGACATTGTTTATTTAGATATTCCATGTATTCTACTTAATGACCATCTTGCGGCTTTAAATGTTCCATTTCATTGAATATGTAGTTATTCAATATCACACGTTTGAAAAGTAACTTTCGCGTAACTTCAGGGACATCTACTTCGTTACACACGGATTCAAACTCTTGGGTAATCGTAGAAATTTGAAACCTAATAATTTCTTCTGCTTTTTCAGCCTTAATATTGAAACTTGGTGCTGCTTGCATACAAAGTGATAACAGAGATAAATTAAGATTTTCGAAGATCTTCATTCCATGACTCGCCTCCCCACCTGTACGGTTTTGTGGACAAATATCATAAGCCGGTGACAGGGATATTTTCTCCCCTTCTACAAAGAAAGCATGATTTCGAGCATGGTCATCCGTATTACCGATCAGTACATTAAATACCATCCGTGCAAATAGCTCTTGGCTATCAGAGGTAAAATCGATGCAATACTGCTTCATATTGTTCACTAGGTCTGCGTAAGATGCCTCTCTAGCCCATGTTTCATCTAAGCCTAAAACTGTCAGCCCGGACACCATTGAGCGACGACACCAAACGTCACCAACTAACGCTCTATCAAAGCGTCTTACAAGAAGAACATCTTTTCCTAATACTTTTTCAAAAATAACTTCGGCAACATTGAGTCCTGCTAACTTGGCAAGCCTCATTGCTACGTATTCTGATTGTACAACTTCGTAAGTATCATTTGATGCTGAAAACTTAGCAATATACTTAGCTTCATTACCAGTGATCATCGCTTTCGGGCGAGCACCTCCGAGGGATGTACCATGCATAAGTGCTCTATCCAAATCCGAAGAGATTTCCTTACCTTGACCGACGATTTCAGACGCATTGTATAATTCTTCAAGAGTTGCCGCATCAGTAGAACGATCAAAATACTCAGTGGCCGATTCTTGAAAATCGAGAGAACCGATCCGATCTGAAGCGGAATGCATCAAATACGTCATTTCGCCTAACTCAGCATCGTAGTCTTTGCCCATCAACCGAGAATTAATGACCCTACGTCCCCAAGCATCTGGAGCTGCATCACGCAAGCAAGAGAATATAGGCATACCTTGAACTGGTTCCTTAGTACCAGCAGAAAGCGGTAATTCATTTGAGTAAATTGGTTCTGCATCTGAACGTTTCAAGTAAGACTGACCGTACGTAAAATGTTGGCCAGTTTCATCAATAGTGAGTCTACCTGCTACCACAGGCTCTGATTGTCCTTTAAGCCATTTCCAAACGAAGCATTGATTACTAGAAGTCATCATCTAAAATTACCTTTTTCCTTCTTACTCGATTAGGCAGTAATGCCTCAATTTTCGCATTTGTTTTACGTTTAATAGCAAACTGGTTTTCATCGGGTTCAAATAAAGGAACACCTAATACCCAAGCAGTTTCGAAGTAGAGTCCGATACTTACAGACGGATCACCTTTAAGAATCTTTATCATAGTGGGCTTAGATACCCCAACTCGGGAACAAGTCTCTTCTACAGTGATTTTCTTTTCCTTACGCTGGATTGTAAGCATCGTGGCAAAATGAGTTAGTGCGGCACTAGCAACAGTGCTAACCTGAATGTTACCTCTTCCCATAGTAAATTAACCTTTACCGTAAATACAATAAGGTAAATATTAATTTACCAAAATTTAAATGTCAAAGTAATAGGTTAGAAATAATTATAGTAAAAACTATTTTACTATAAAAATCTTAAAGTGAATTGTAGTTTACAATAAAACAGTCATTGAAATGACTGCAATGAAAAACAGAGATCCTGTCTGAACTCTCTATTTAGTTATTGCTTTACCACACTTTGGTCGAGTAGACGACACCTGAGAAGCTTTTGGACAAAACCTTCCAATTACAGTCAACGATGCGAAATATTTATGCATTTAATGCAGGAGTGCATTCATTGTTAATGCAGCACCTTTCATTCTATTAAACAGCTACAAACTCAAGCTTGCTCTCATTATTGTTCAGTGTACAATATAGAATTGCACACTGAACAATAGAGTAAAATCATGAATGCCAATACGATAGCAAACAAATACCTTGAAGCACTTGAAGAAGCAAACATTGAAAAAGTACTATCGCTTTTCACGCCAGATGCGTTGGTGAGTTCACCACTTTACGGTGAACGTAAGGCAGCAGACTTTTATCCTGAATTGTTTGAAGATACGAGCAGTTCAAAGCTAACCTTGAAGGGCGTAATGGAAGGGAAATCAACTCGTGACTGTACAGATTTGATATCTATCTGGTTCTACTTTGACTGGACACTTGCCAATGGTGAACCTGCACCTTTTAATGTTGTCGATGTGTTAGAAGTCGACAAAGGTAGCCGCTTGATTACCAAATTAAATATTGTTTACGATACTTTTAACATTAGAAGTTCGTTCAATCTGTCTAAAAAGCAGACCTCCCTTTAGCAAGTACTTTATAGATAGCGGTACCTTTATGAAAAGAAAAGCAAATACAACACCTCTCTCTAAGGAAATTATAATCGAGGTAGCACTGAATCTTATTGCGGAGAAAGGAATCGATACGTTTAGTATTCGAGACGTAGCTAAACGGTTAGATACCTATCCAACAGCTATCTATTGGTATTTTAAAAACAAAAACACACTGTTAGGTGAAATTGCAAATACAGTGATGTCTAGTGTCACACCTAACTACGGTAACCTGGATTGGCACGTCTGGTTGACCCTGTTATTCCAAAACTACAGAGGTGCAGTAAAACACCATCCCCACATCGCAGATTTGATAGGAGGGCGACTTCTGGCAAATGCGTATCAAGATCCTAGATTGCTAGATGGAATTATAGCTGCTCTTTTGGATGCAAATTGTCCGCCGTCTCATATAGTCCCTATGTACAACACAGTAATTGCATCAATGTGTGGTTTCGTAACCATGGAGTTCGGTCATTTACCGCTAGATAATGCGGATGAATGGGAAGCTAAGTTAAGAGGGGAGGCTAAGAAGGTAGAAAATAGTGAGTATCCAAACTTAACTCGTTTTCTACCTCAAATGATGAATGCTTCTTTCATTTTACGCTGGCAAAATGGCTATGACAAACCGATGGATGAGAGTTTTAATAGGTATGTTGATGTTTTTATAGATGGTTTGAAACACCAGATTAACGCACTAAACGAGATGCCATAGCAGGAATTTTATACCTTATGGTAACGTTAATTTCAGAAAGTATTGTGCTTAACTATGCACCTCATGAAGCCAATAAGACACTTTTGAGTTAGAAAGTGCCACGAGTCAAAATTCAGGTCTATGAAGCCTCTGGACAAAGACGTGTCAATGACTCTCCCAATTTAGCCGCGCCTGAATAACTTTTAGTATCTCAAAATGCGGAAAGGCACTGTTGCTACAGGTGGCGATTTTGATAAGAACTAGGCAGTTTCTTCTATTTTCAGTTCATTGTGTCGGGTTCACTTGATGCAATTTTATTTGCCGAACATTCAACTCCCCCTGAATCGCTTATGCCCCTTAGTCTCTGATGTGAATACTTAACAGCAAGTTCAAGTATTAGTTTTAAAATACTTCCAGTTATTGCTCAAGGTAGATAAATACTGTACTAAATCTTTCTGGCTCTATGTCGGCATAGCCTACCAATCATAAACAATTGACATATATATCAATATCTTACATTTAGATCTTTATCAACATAACTAAAGTATTTAGCTGGTAAATTGCACAAAAATAATATGCATTTAAGTGAAAAAAAAATGAAATACATGGCCATTGGATTAGTGCTAATCGCAAGCTCGGTATTTGCCAATCCACTCGATAACCTTAACTGGGAATATGAAGGTATATATGACGTACCAAATCAAGACGCAACGATCCTAGTTATGACTGAGCAGTCTTTGGTTAGAGGTGATGACGCAGCAATTTTAGAAGAAGAAATTAATGGAGTTCCTAGCTCTCCAAATGCAGTTCTTTTAAACCAAGATTTAAGCAGGTTTATTATAACAGAAAGCAGACCTGGCTTTATAAAAATGGATGATTGGGAAGAAAGTATTGATAGCAATGATTTACTTCAAGAGCTTATCGATAGTACAGAGGATGATAATAAGCATAGGAAAGGCGCACTTCTCTTTATTGATGGATGGGCAGAGAAACCAACATTAAACAAGAAAGAAGCAACGATGTATTATGCTATAAGGGCGCACAGTAGTGAGAATGAGAAAATAGTTAATGCAAGAGCATTGAAATTATCTAGAGAAGGTTATAGTCAAATCACTTGGGTAGGATCTCAAGAGCAATTTATATCAGCGGAAGATAACTTAGCGCCGACTCTAGAACAGCTAAAGTATGAAAAAGGCCATACCTATAAAGACTTTGTTCCAGAGACTGATACGGTTGCAGCTTTTGGAGCTGGTGCTTTGATGTACAAATTGATCACAGGAAAGGTTGCAGGTAAAGGTGGATTAGCTATTGGAGCTCTCTTACTCGCCTTCGGGAAAAAGCTATGGTTTCTTATATTCTTGCCTGTGGTTTGGTTAAAAAACAAACTATTCAAAAAAGACAAATAGCAGTGAGGTTAATTACTGGGGCTACTGTACTATTTAGTCCAGATATCCTCGCAGTCATCAATAAGTGCACGCAATTTGGCCAGTTGCGAGATATTACTGCCAACGAGAAACACAATGATGCATACGAAAATTACAAGCTGAGAACATCGTCTACGCACACTTTTGGGAGATTCCTTTCACTACGCTGCTAGTCGCAACCATGAGAAAAAGTACTGTAATTTCAGTGTCACGATTTGTCACTGAGTCATTACGTTAGTATTTAAAGGGGCACTTTCGTGCTAGAAAGTGCCACAGGTAAAAATTAAGCCTATGAAGCTTCTGGACATTTATTTGTCAGTGCTTTTACTAAATTAGCAAACCATCAATAACTACAGGTATGGCAGACTTACTTGTGAAGAGCTAGTGCGATGAGTAGCATCGCACTAGCAAAAGTATTGGTTTAGGTGCCATTACGTTAAATTCAATTCCTCACATTAAGCTACATGTTGCCATCTAACATTCAAAAAATCGTTTTAAGTCTTTGAATTTATAATTGGTAATGAAAAATTAAGCATAAATCAATGTCTAAATACGGCCTCTCGCCGTATAGAAAGCGTTAGGCGATATGAGGAGGATTCATTGGTAACTTTATTTCTAGGTGCGGGCTTTTCGAAATGGGCATTTGACCTACCGTTAGTTAATAATCTGTTTGATTTTGATATAGGCACCACCTCTGACGTCGAAGAGAAAAAACTTGAGCTTATCAAAAAAGACTGGGGTCTGTGGAGGGAAAGCAACCCCGATTGCACTCCAGAAAAGTTTGTTCATTGGTGCGTTGAAAAATCTAGCCACAGGGAAAGTCGAGTTATCTGGTATGTGAATCGACGCCTTACAGAACCATTTATGACTAGAATTAGTGGGTCATATTCAGCAGCAATGTTTGATGAGCGTGTTGTTAGAGAAAATGAAAAAATTGTTTTTCTAAAGCAATTCTTTGAAAAACTGAAAGTTTTTGGTCTAAAGGGCATTATTACATGTAACTATGACACGATTGTCGAATGTGCACTTGGAACATCGGGCTTTAATTATGGCATGGTTGGGGAGCAACTAAGAGGTCGAGGAATCAACCCACAGTTTCCATGGCAAAATGCGCATTTAAGAGTTACTGGTGACACCCCATTGGTTAAGCTCCATGGCTCACTTTCGTGGGATAAAGACACTAAATATACTAGCGGTAAGCCAGGAAAGGCGGGTAACGCACTAATTGTCCCTCCGGCTCCTGAAAAAGAGCCTCCATCTGAACTAAAAGAAGTTTGGGATCTGGGGGGAAATATACTATCTCAATCGCAAAGCATTATTATTTTTGGTTTTGCGTTTAACCCTTATGACCAAGCACTATTGGAGTATCTTAAAACGTTTGGTTCAAACATCAAAAACGTTCTTCTAATTGATCCCTATCCGCAGGTTGAAAGTGCCAAGAGCCTATGGGCTAATAGTAAAATTGAAGTGTTGGACCCTAGAGAAGAATTTGATATTGAGCCGTGGGTAGAAACGTGTACCGTATCGCGCGTGGTCATCGCCTAATAAGATGCATTCAAGAGGGATTCGCCACACGTGGCTTTAGAAATCGGTCTTTATTATTCCTATTATGTTCAATTTCATCCCCCCCACAATAAAGAACGGCTCCCAATCGGGAGCCGTTCTTGTGTCTAAATCTGAGTACGCACAAAGTGACGTTACGTTAACTTGTCAGTAGCAACAAGAAGCCTAATTTGAGAATTAACCTCAAACAAAGCCCATGTTCTTTGGTAACTAACAATCATAGGCTCTAAACCAAGGTTTAGTGAAACATCGACAATGGATGACTCCAAATCTGAAAGCAAGGTAATGGGAGTCAGTGTCTTGATTTCGTGACCATGCAAATCATAAAAAAAGCCTTTAAACACTATGATTACCAACTTTTATTCGTTCTAGAAATAGATCATGAGCATAAGACGATATATCACACCCTAGATACTTCCTTTTCAGATTTAGAGCTGCCAGTAAAGTTGACCCTGATCCAAAAAAAGGGTCAACAACTAACTCATTTTGTTGAGAGCTTTGATTTATTAAAACTTCTAATAATGGAACTGGTTTTTCAGTTGGGTAACCTCTAAAGACACGCTTATGTTCCAATATATCAGGAATGCTTAAATCATTGATTTTCCTTTTACCCTTTTCAAAAAAGAGTATGTATTCATGCCTAGACCTATAATGGTATCCCATCCCAATACAGACCTTATCCCAAACAATAGGCTTCCAAAACTTAAAGCCTACCTTTTCAGCTATCGGCTTGATAAAAAACATCGTTTCTTGATCGCAAAAAAGATAAAAGTGAGTGTTATTTTTCAACACTCTATATATCTCAACCAGTAAACTTTCAAATCTTGAGTTCGGGAAAATTTCAAACCAAGTATTACTTGAAGATTTACTTACTTTCAATCTAGTTGTCGTACCCACTTTCCTATGCTTCTCTAAAGACTCATAAGGTGGATCTGTAATAAGCAAATCTACACTTTCACTATCTAGCGATGAAAGCCACTCAACCGCGTCACAATTGAATACACTCAAAATGAACTACACACATTCCCACGATCAGATACTTTAGAAGGCTCACCTTTATCTAATGCTCTACAATCTATACAGTAACTTTGATCTCCATCAGGATTTCTAGCCGATACTCTTGCTGGTGTTTGACCAAAGTTTTGAGGATGACGATGGAAAACATGCTCAGAGCCATTAGCAACAGAGCAATGTGGGCATGATTTTAAAAGAGCCCCATTAGCTAATCGGCTCTTCTCCGCTTAGATGAGTCTATAAATTAACAATAAAATCAATAAAGCATTGATTTATAATTACTTCCTGTCTTATATCTTAGTGTTGTAGTTTGTCGTTATTATCTTCCGCTCTATTTAATTTTAAAGGTCAATCCGTACAGTCTGTAACGCTCGAAGAAAGCTCTCATTCAGTACTCGTCAAATGCAAGCGAGACAGACGCTGTAAAGTCGTTGACCCTGAGACTGGAGCACCGCGTACCGTCGACCACTATGTTCAACGTCGCCTGTCAGATTTACCTGTAAGTGGTCGCCCTTGCGTAATAGAAATTGAACTGGCTCAGACGAGAGATAAGCTCGGCCGAAGATTGATTGAAGCCACTGATTTTGTTGATAAGGGTGGTCGCTATACCAAGAGATTCTGTCACTTTATTAGTGGACTATGCCGCTATATGAGCATCCATGCAGTGTCTAAGCATTTAGACATTCGCTGGGAAACCGTGAAAAATATCGATAAAGCATTTCTGTTATCTACCTTGCCCGCTTTAGAGCCTAAGAGGTTGACCAACCTTGTTCATATTGGCGTTGATGAAGTCGCCAGGGCTAAAGGCCATGACTATATGACCGTTGTTTATGATCTGGTTTCAGGACAACTTATCTGGGTTGATCATGGACGGACTTCAAACGTACTCATCAACTTTTTTGAACAATTATCACCACAAACGAGAGACGGCATCCAAGCGGTATCAATGGATATGGGTCAATCTTACCAATCAGCGGTGAGAAAGGCTCTTCCGAATGCAGACATCGTTTTTGACCGGTTTCACGTTATGCAGAACTACTCTCTTCTGATAAGGAAAGAGCGTAATAAAGCGTTTAGGAGAGGAACGCATGACGAGAAAAAAATGCTTAAGGGGACGCTATTTTTACTCCTCAAAAATGCGCCGAAATTAAGCGATAAGCAGTCAGATAGGCTGGATGATTTACTTGAAAGCAATAAGACACTTTGTACTATTTATATGCTCAAAGAGCAGCTTCAAGCCTTATGGAATGAACGTAATTTTGACTTGATGATCGCAGCGCTTGATGCGTGGTGCCAGCTTGCTAAAAATACAAGGATCTTATCTCTCATCAACTTTGCAGATGCGCTTTGGGAGAGAAGAGTTGGGATCTGCAATTATGCAAAATATAGGCTAACGAATGCCCGAGTTGAAGCTGGGAATGTATCGATAGGCCTTCTTAGACGGCGAGCCCGAGGAGTAAGGGATACTGATTACTTTAAATTGAAGATTAGACAAACCTCAATCCTAGAAACTCACTCTACCATTTACCCAGAAATCAAGCTCATCTAAGCGGAGAAGAGCCCCTGTAGTTATTCATAAATTGCTAATTTAGCAAAACCACTGACACAGAAATGTCCAAAATCTTCACAGTCTGATTTTTAACGCATGGTATTTCCTAGCTCGAAAATGACTCAAATTCAGCCAGAGAGGGATTGAACTCAGTTTAAAATTCTGCAACTTGCCTTACTTTCGCTTAACTATTTTTAAGGCCTAGTAGCAGAGAAGTGAATATTGCTCTCTGGTCTTGTAGGCTCTCGAAGTATAACTGGTCTAACTCTTCTACCTGAGCGATGGCTTTTTTCGTTAGAGATTCTCCAGTTTTCGAGAGTTTGAGCGAAAAACTACGTGTATCTCTAACGTCTTTATCTTTAATTATGATCTCATTAGCGACTAGAGCCTTCATCGACTTGGATAGTGTCATCTTATCCAAGCCAGTGATATTGACTATTTCTGCTTGTGTTGTTTCGTTTTTATTTTTGTTACACCATAGTATGGAGGCGAGTATAACGAACTGAGTATGATTAATATTTAGAGGCTTGAGGTGCTTCATTACCTCTGAATGCCATTTATTGTAAACAACCCAGAGCTGTAGACCTACGCTGTTCGAAGGGAGTTCGTGCTTAAACATTGTGTTCAGCCCTTTTTTTTAGTCCTTCAAGAGTAGACGGTAGACCTTTATAGATTTTCTTTCCAATGATTTTCCCAAACAAAAAACTAGTTAAACCTGAAAACTTAACTCTATGAGTTACTTGAGTTGCTTTTCCATTGACCTGCAAATGATGCTCAAATGATAGAACGCAGAATGGTAGTTTACTTGTTACTGTAAAGTGCTTATTTGGTATAGCATCTGCAATTACAATCTGTGATTTAGGTCCATTACTCGGCTTCAGAATACCTTTAGTACCGATCTTGAATTCTCCCATGAGATGAGAGTAGTCAACTTCTTCATCCCATTGACTCCAATTTTCGACATCGGTATATAACGAATATATGTCTTGAGGTGAGGCTTCAATGCAAATACGTTCTTCAAAAATCATTCTGTTCCATCTCGATTGCAAGTTAGTAAACTAGTTTACTATATTTCGTTATGGGCATGCTTGCAAGAGCAAGTAAGTGTATTTGAATAGGAGGTAGGAGTGCGCGCTTAATAACTCTTGTCTATAGACATTTAAAATGGGAACGAAGTTAACAATTTACCATACCTGTAGTTATTGATGGTTTGCTAATTTAGCAAAAGCACTGACACATAATTGTCCAAAACCTTCACAGGCTGAATTTTTACCTATGGCACTTTCTAACTCGAAAGTGCCCTTTTCTGCGTTAACGTAATTACTCAGTAGCAGATCACGCTACTGAAATCACCGTACTTTTTCTTATATGCCAAAAGTGTTAAAAAGATAAGAGAACATCGAATGATGCTCTCTTAAATATCGGGGAGAGTACAGCTAAATAGTAAACACATTTCAGACGCGAATGAGTGTATACAAAAAGGCCGCAATCAGCGGCCTAGTTTAAAATCTACTAATTCAAAGTTAAAGCATCAATTTGAAGCTCTTTAAGTGTGAGATGAAGCTTGGGAGTCTCTGCTTTTGTAAGCAAGCTAAGAACTCATCTTGGCTCATTGGTGGCCTTTTTAATGAAGCTCTTTGTTGCTGAGCAGCCTTAACGCATGCGCTACTGTCCAATTCGAACATATCGCACAGGAACTCGTCTGGATGTATTGCTGTTAGACCTAAAGGCTCGAGTTCGCAAGAAGGAAAGTCTTTTAGGTTGAACGTAATGATAGACTCAGCCTGACCTTTAATGGCGGCAGCTACAACATGTCTATCATCAACATCGGGTAAAGTAAGGCCATCAATTAAAGACTCATACCCTTCAATCAAGCAGTCTGGAACATTTGCGTTCATTAACTGTCGAGTTCTTTGCAGTTGTTCTGCATTTAGCTCTGGCCTATTTTTCAGTAGATTTCGAGTCCATTCATCATGTATCTGTTCTGTCCATCGCGCTCTAAACAGGCCAGTATTGGCCAAGTACATTAGGTAGCTTCGGAGTGGAGCTGGGTACATTACACATGCGTCTAGAATTACCGTATATGACGCCATTAATATCCCATATCCATTTCTTGGTCTAATGCAGATAGTTCAGCAAGAGCAGCTAGTCTGTTCTCTTCTAGGCAGTTCTTGTACTCCATAAGATCAGTATAAGCTACCTTTCTACGGTTGCCAGTACGGCTAAACGGAATATCACCTGAATCAAGAAGCTTAATGAAAGTAGGACGAGACATGTTTAGCATCTCAGCACCTTCTTGCGTTGTGAGTTCCGCATGAATAGGTGTGATGCTAACAGAGTTGCCTTGACCTAATTGAGTAAGCATCTCGATCATCATATTTAATGCGCTTGCTGGAATAGTTACTTCGTGAGTCTTACCAGACTTATCGACAACGTTAATCCTTTGAGCTTCACCATTAATTTCTATAACGGCTGACAACTCTTGGCTACCAAGCTTAGCCAGTGCCATTTCTTCAGCGCTTGGCAATTTTGTAGCAGTATTCATCGTGTTTCTCTCTAGTTTTTAGTTTCTGATGTCATGGTATACAAATCTTCTCACCATGACATTATCCGAAATATTCGAAAAAAGTCAACATTCGAAATATTCGAAAGAAAGAGAGTGTCACATTATCGTTGGACTTAGTGCTCGTAGGCGGCCTAGTTCAAGGTCTATCAACGCATGCTTAACTATCTTTAATCATAGTACTTCAATATGTAGTGTATGAGAGGAATTGGTCAGCCAGATGTAGGCTAGCTGAATGATTATAATATTAGAAGTAATTCGAAAGGTCAGAGTGTTCTATGATTCATAACTCGGAATTGTCCGAAGATTAGTTTCAGTTATATCTGTCATGTTAAAGCATGCGGCAATCGTTTACGCCTCGTTATTCATTCGTAACTTGCCATCTTTCTTGTTGTGCCTGTGAAGTTGTCTGATACTTCGATACGTTTCATTTCGATGTTCATGGTGGGTTCGATTTTTTTAAGACGTGCTATATCACTGGCGATTCGTTTACAGCCTAAAAACAAGATGCCATCGAGTGGTGTTATGACATCTCCAGCCTTGAGGCAATCAACGAGGGAGGTGGCAGAGAGTGGTGTTTTTGTCCCAGCAACGTAGCGGGTTGCCACAAACTCATTCGTATAGTGGATTTCTCTTGGTAACATTTGTTCGCTTTTGGCGTAAATCATTCCGCTTTGTTTACCATTAATAACTCGATGCTCTTTATACACTCGTGTTTCCTCGCCTATGGTGGCCATAGCTTGTGGTGCGCGTGTGATGAATAAGCGAAAAGGTAGATCTTCACTTGTGATGTAATCGACAAGGTTAAACGCTAATCTTGCTCTCGCGATCTCTCCGAGTGGTTTGTCACGACAGATTTGTAGAACCTGATCCCATTGGCTGGTCAGTCGAGTGCTTTCTTTATCGCTTCTAACTTTAACCTTGAGAATATCGTAGTGAATTATCTTTTCCATGGTTAATTTGGCCTTCCGTTTTGCTTGCTTCGTTAAATTCCAACCTAACATTATTTTTTTATAACAAATTAAAGCAGTTATCCACAAAGTTGGGGCGTAACCTGTCTAAAACCTTCGTCGGTTGAGTTTATGCTCATGGTACCAAATAGATCGAAATCACCTAAAAATGCCGATAATTGTTTTCAAATTGAAGTAAAAAGCGCCAATTATAAAACTTATCGCGACACTAAAATAGGCGGGTATATTCGTTGACTTCTAAAAGAGCCCAATGATGGTTACTTTGCAATTGGAGTAGATTACCGCCAGTGCTCCTTGAAGCGAAAATTAGAGCAACTGCCATTGATTTCTTGAGAGGTCATGGGGGTTGGTTAATCTCTGCACCCTCGTTAGGGTACCAATAGGCGGATACCTACTTATAAGCTCTCATCCTATCCAAATTCACGAGTTGTGATCTGATTTAACTTTTTGGTGAAATTACCTCTGTTAATCCCTAAAACCCTAGCAGCCTTAGACTGATTACCGCGCGTATGAGTTATCAACTCAGTAAACAATATTTCAAACACAGCAGGAGTCACCCAAGACATATCAGGGCTAACTGATTGTTTATCAAACCATGTCGGTTCCAGTTCTGCTCGGATAAGTTTTTTTAAATGGTCTTTGTTGATTGGGGTTAGTTGGTCATTCATAGAAGTTGAAGGTCATTAAGGAACGTTATCATTCTGACAAATTTACCATGAAATCGCCTTGAAATCAGCCGACGCGGGAAAATACGAATACGATGGATAACTGTCCAGCGCAATAAGCAACGAGGACATTTTTAATCATAAGCTCAAAGCCATTCGTTTCTAAAAACACTCGACCAATCCCTGTCCGGTGATGCCCATCATCAACAACTCAAACGCGCCTCGACTCTGGCAGTGCCAGCTTTACGGCCAACGCGATTCAAGGCTTCCAGAATTACTTGGAAAAAGACATAGGATTAAACCAACCAGACGTCCAACGCCTAATGACCGCTTACCAACCGGAAGATATTGCCGAGGCGAAAGAGCAATGGCAATACTACACACGCACTGAAGAGTTCACCACCATGGCGGGACTCGATGGTGACACGGC
>NZ_JBFSPI010000034.1:0-49120 GCF_041464685.1 Vibrio sp. 10N.237.312.B06 | reverse complement strand
TCTCGTATCTCGTATCTCGTATCTCGTATCTCGTATCTCGTATCTCGTATCTCGTGTTTCTATAGCGCTTTTTGAGTGAAAAACTGTTTGTCTTCCCAGCGAAGTATCGTCAAGTCTCCCCCCCACACACACCCAGTATCAAGTCCAATCACCTCTTTTCCTGAGTAACCTTCTAGCGCAGCCCAGTGTCCAAAAACAACGGTTTTATCGAGCTTTATGCGTTGCGGAAGGTCAAACCATGGCACTAATGGTTCATCGGTAATTTCATTCGGTGGTAGCTTACATGCCATGTCGAGTCGGCTATCTTCAAAACAGAAGCGCATTCTTGTCAGGCTATTGATCGCATAGCGATAGCGCTCTATGCCTTGCAACTCGTTGTTCCAGAGGTCTGGCGTGTTACTGTACATGTTCTCGACAAGCCATTGCCAGCGGTTCGATTTCAGTAATGACGTTATCTCTCGATTCTCTGTACGTGTTTGTTCCAAGTCCCATTGAGGTGAGATGCCTGCATGTGTCATGACAAACTCTGGGTGCTCTTGCATCAATGGTTGTTGTCTTAACCATTCCAGCAATTGGTCACGGTCTTCAGCATCAAGAATTGGTTGAGTCTTGTCTTTTGGTTTGGCTGAAAAGAGGCCTAAGGATACCGCAAGTAGATGTAAATCATGGTTACCCAATACCACCTTCGCTGAACTGCCAAGGCTACGAACAAAACGTAACGTCTCTAAGGATTTAGGGCCACGAGCAACTAAGTCTCCGGCGACCCATAAAGTATCTTGTTGTTTATCAAAGTTGATGGTTTCAAGCAGTAACTGAAGCTCGTCGAAGCATCCTTGAATGTCTCCGACAATATAATTCGACACAGTATTTTCCTGTAAGTGGTAGAGATGCGTACTAGTTAAGGATATTGGGGATAGCCAGTCTAAATGGGTCGACTTCTGTTATGAAATCAATGCCTTTATGATCGGTCATCACATAGTGACCTTGCATAACACCCACAGGGGTTTCGATGACCGTACCGCTGGTATATGTGTATTCGTCATTGGCTTCAATTACAGGCTGCTGTCCAACCACGCCATCACCTTCTATGGTGAGTTGTTTACCGTTAGAGTCGGTAATCAACCAGCGGCGAGACATAAGTTGTACCGTTGTTTTACTTAGATTTTTGATGGTAATGATGTAAGCGAAAACGTAGCGACTCTTAGATGGCTCTGATTGTTCTTCAATATATTTAGAATGAACTTGGCATTTGATACAAGGCGTAGATATATCCATATTCGCACCTTTTGTTGTTGGTATGCTTTAAGTATTACATAAAAAATAGGCTCCTCACCGAAGTGTAGGAGCCTTTTTCGATTATTTGTCAGCGTTGTGACTGTCGTGCAACCAGTTCGCCATATCGACAAACTGTTCGAGCGTCAGGTTCTCAGGGCGCATGCCAGGGTTTACACCTAGCTCTTCAAGCACTTCCTTGTCGATTAGGCTCTTGTAGCAGTTACGGACTGTTTTACGACGCTGGTTAAAGCCTTCGCGGCATACGCGATCTAACCACTTAAGATCTTTTGCCGGGTAAGGCAGTACTTCATAAGGCTGAAGGCGAACGACTGCAGAGTCTACTTTCGGTGGCGGAACAAATGCTGTTGGTGGCACTTCTAAAACAGGAGTGACTTTACAGTAATATTGAGCCATAACCGTTAGACGACCGTAAGCTTTAGTACCAGGACCCGCTGCTAATCGGTTAACGACTTCTTTTTGAAGCATAAAGTGCATGTCTTGCACGTCTTTATGGAACTCAAAAAGGTGGAACATCAATGGTGTAGAGATGTTGTATGGCAAGTTACCGAAGATACGCAGCTTGTTGTTTGGCTTAACAAGTTGTTCGAAATCGAACTTCATTGCATCGCCCTCATAGATCGTTAACTTTTCAGCAAGATCAGGGTGATTACGCAGACGTTCAGCAAGATCTCTATCCAGTTCAATTACTGTGAACTTGTCGACAAGCTTGCCAACAGGCTCAGTAATCGCACCAAGACCGGGGCCGATTTCTACTAAGTTCTGGCCTGGTAGTGGGTTAATACTCGATACGATTCCATCAATAATGTATGGGTCGTTAAGGAAGTTTTGACCAAAACGTTTACGCGCTTTGTGCCCTAAGTGGACATCATTTCTCATTGTTTTTTCTCTACTAATTCAATGGCGTGCGTGAGCGCTGTTCTAAAGCTCCCTGTATCGGCTTGGCCTTTCCCTGCCAAGTCTAAGGCGGTACCGTGATCGACTGATGTGCGAATAAACGGTAAGCCAAGCGTGATGTTCACTGAGCGACCAAACCCTTTGTATTTCAATACCGGGAGTACTTGGTCGTGATACATACCTAAAACAGCATCTGCATCTTGCAAATATTTTTCATTAAAGATGGTGTCTGCTGGCAATGGGCCAACTAAATTAATACCATCTTTCTGGCGAATTTTTTCTAGCGTAGGGGTGATAGTTTCTATCTCTTCACGACCCAAACAACCATCTTCACCAGCATGTGGATTCAAACCACACACGTAGATAGTTGGTTTCTCAATAGCAAATTTTTCAACCAAGTCTTTATGCAGAATAGCAATGATTTGCTCTAATCTGTCTTCGGTCACTGCTTGAGATACATAAGCTAGCGGGATGTGCGTTGTTACTAGAGCAACACGCAGCCCTTCTGTTGCCAACATCATCACGACAAGTGGAGTATTGGATTTCTCTGCAAAGAACTCGGTATGGCCACTAAAAGCAACGCCAGCTCGGTTAATTACACCCTTGTGAACAGGGCCGGTGACAATAGCATCAAATTCATCATTCATACAGCCAATTGCTGCGGTTTCTAAAGTATTTAATACGTAATGACCGTTAGCCTCGTTGAGTTGGCCTGCAACGGCGACTTCAGCTAGTGGAACGTGTTTCACAACCAATGTTCCAGAGCGTTGAGGTTGCTTGGGCGCGGTTGAGTCGTAATCCAACAGCTCAACCTCAATCCCTAACATTTCAGCTCGCTCTGCTAATAGGCTTTTATCCGCACAAACCACGAGCTGATGTGGCCAGCTTTCTTGGGATAATGCGAGAGTTAAATCTGGCCCAATTCCCGCCGGTTCACCTGCTGTAATGACAAGGCGTTTAGTTGTCATCTTGGTCATCCTCGACCACTTCAACAAAGGCGCTAGCTCTTACTTCTTGCAGCCAAGCACCGACTTCTTCGTTGAACTTACGGTTAAATAGAATTTGATAAGCTTTGTTTTTCAATGCTGAATCGGTACGGTCGACTTCGCGACGGTCTAGTACTTCAACAATGTGCCAACCGTGCACGGTTTTGAATGGCGCACTGATCTTACCTTCAGGTAGCGTTTCTACTTGGTGTTTGAACTCAGGAACGTATAAATCTGGAGTTTGGTAGCCTAACTCACCATCTTGTACTGCTGAACCTGGATCTTGGCTGTATTGCTGTGCAAGATCACCAAAGCTCGCTTCACCTGCGTTTACACGACGAGTGATTTCTTCAAGCTGCTCTTTCGCACCGTCATCACTCAAGATAACCGTTGGCTTAATCAAAATATGACGTGCATTAACTTCGGTAACTGCAACGGTTTCCAAACCTTTTACGTCTTCAATTTTTAGAATATGGAAGCCAACACCACTTCGGAAAGGACCGATGATGCTGCCTTTATTCTGCATTTTGATTTGGTCTGCAAAAATCGTAGGCATCTCTTCTTTACGCATCCAACCCCAATCACCACCTTGCAACGCTTTAGGGCCTTTAGAGTATGTATATGCCATGCTGCTAAAGTCTTTGCCGTTGTTTAGCTCTTCCACTAAATCAGTCGCTTGTGCTTCTAATTCTTCTTTGGTTTGGTCGTCATTGAATCGCAGTTGAATGTGGCCAATTTTGTATTGAACAGTCGCATTGGTTTCTTGCGCTAAAATGTCCGCTAGGTTGTCGACTTCTGCTGGAAGGATATTAATACGACGACGAACTAAAGCATTACGCGCTTCACTTGCCGCAATCTCTTTTCTTACTTGCTCACGAAATGCATTGTAGCTCAGGCCTTCTTCAGCGACCGATGCAGTAAGTTGTTGTACTGTTTGGTTGTTATCTTTTGCAATGCCTTCAATCGCTTGATCCAGTCGAGCATCATCAATACGAACACCGATACGTTCCGCTTCTTGAGTTTGAATCGTATCAATGATCAGCTTTTCTAGAACTTGCTCATTCAGTACATCTTGTGATGGTAATGTTTGACCACTTTTTTTCGCGTTTGCACGTAGTGTCTTCATTGAAGTATCAATGTCACTTTGTAAGATCACGCCTTCGTTGACGATCACTTTTACACTATCGAGTTCAACCGGTGCAGCATAGCTTATTGAGACAGTACAAGCCGCTGCGATAGCAATTAATGTGCGTTTCCACAATGTCATGTGTAATCCTTTATATTCACCGATGTTTTATCAGTAAAGAAAATTAGTTGTTTAAGAAGAATGGACGACCGTAGCTGAGTGCGTTACCTGAGCTTGTTTCACTTACTTCGCTTGAGTCTGAGCCTATGTTGGTACCAAAGCCAACAATACCGAAGCTAAAGCCAAAGTTTTTCTCGTATACTGGTGTCGCATTCGATGTGTTGATGTAATCACCTTCCCATCTACGTAATTGGTTACTGTAGGTGAAGCCGATATACCAACAATCTGACTTGTAATTGAGTTTAGCTAACCACTCAAGGTTCTCTTCGGTTGTTAAATCATAGAAGTACTGAGCGCTGGCACTCCACTTACGTGAAATCTGGTAGGCTCCGAGTAATCCTGCTTGAGATATACCATCTTTAGTAATCGATCCAACATTAAAATCAACAGTGTCTTCGATATACTCTTTGGTTACGTAGCGGTAGTTGGTTTGGATATAACCACCAGAAAAACGGTACTCAATGGTGCTGTTGGCTAGTTGCATTGCTGTGGTGTCGATGTCGTACTGCACACCACCATGATAAAACAGGTAGTCGTCGTAATTAAAGTCGACCTCTACCGCCCAAGATGAGTAGTTCGAGTTCTTATTTTTAGGATCGAGCTGTAAATTCTGTTTCGTATCTTTGTCGATATAAAAGATCTGTCCAAAAGACACATTGAGTCGCTCTTTATACTCATCATCAAAGAAACGAGATGATGCACCGTAGCTTACTTGGTTAGCTGCAGCGATACGGTCTACACCACTGTATTTACGGCTTCTAAAGAGACCATAATAATCAGTCTGCAGAAGTGTCGTATCGTAAAGACCAATGTTGTTTTGATCTTCTTTTGGTACGTACAGGTATTGAACTTGGGGTTCTAGAGTTTGAGTGTAGTTACCAATGACCTTGGTATCTCTTTCTAAAACGATACCGGCATGACTCCTAAACTCAGGGATTACTCGACTTACTGATTTTTCTAAATCTTTATATTTGTCACTTGTGGTATCAACACCATCAAGATCTTGTTGGTAGTAAGTACCAAGCAGTCGGGCTTCTGTGGTCCAAGTCCCCCAAGTGTTGCCTACAGGGATAGTAATACCCGGCTCAACGTGAATACGAGTTGCTGATGGTTTGCCTTTTGCATCGGTATCAAACAGAGACACATGGCTGATCAGATCGAAGTCTAAATACTCCGTTACCTCAGGGGCATAATAGTTGTATTCAAGCTGTGGGAGCAGGCGGTAAGGGAGGTTGTTTTTTGAGTTTGTAAGAACCTGAAAGTCTCGCACAAGTACAGAGGCATCCCAATTTTGAGATCGATAGGTTGCTAGCCCTTCTTGAAGTAACTGACCGTCCTCACGGTTACCAATGCCGCTTCCGTTGACATCTGTGAAGTACTCGATATCGCCAACTTTTGAGTAATCAATTTCAAACAACCAAGATTCTTGGAATATTCCTGAGTGATAAAGTTGAGCCCCCCAACGTTTGCCTTTCTCTGGGTATTTTTTGTCATCAGGTAAGTATTCAGACTTGATCATCCCGGAACCAAAATCGCTTAAATATCTAAATTCACTGTTAAGCTGAGTACCACGCTCTTTCATGTGCTTAAAAGTGGTTTTCAGGTCATACTCTGGTGCCAAGTTCCAATAAACAGGGATCTCAAATTCAAAACCATCACTTGAACCGTATGATACGGTTGGATATAAGAAACCTGTTTTACGTGTATCACCAATCGGAACGGTTAAGTACGGCAGATAAAAAACAGGAACGCTCTGAATTTCAAACCTTGGGTTGTAGAACGTAGCCTCTTCTTCATTTTGGTCGACATCGATACTTGACGCTCTTAGTCGCCATGCATTGTCGCCGATAGGGCAAGAGGTGATTGAGCCATCTTCAATCTCATAAACCGCTTTTCCGGTTTTCGCGATGTAAACCGCATCTCCTCGCCCTTGCTCACAGAGGAACTCATAATCGGTATTTTCGAGCGTCATTTCATCGGTGGTCAGATTGTTAGTGGCTCTGTCTGCCACTGACTTTATTTGACCATCGCTAAAGTTTACGTTGCCTTCAGCTACAACGATATTTTCTTGTTGGTGAAGCGTTACATTGTCGGCAAGGATGGTTTTGTTTCCTTGGGTAACTCTTACATCACCTGAGTAGATTGCCTTGTCACCATTGATAGCCTCTAAGCGATCGGACTCAACATGAGCGGGAAGTTGTGTCTCGTTTTCTGCAGCGGGCTCGATCAAGCATTGATCTATAGAGGGCATTTCCTGCACACTACTATCGGTGATTGTTTCAGCTTGAGTTGTCGATACGTATAATGCCGTACTTATAGACGCGGCTAACAAGGTGCGGGAAAAAGATTGCATGAAGTTGAACTATCCTGTGTCACTAGATGAAGGGTTGATCTAGTATCAATCCAATTAATAAAGCATTTTCCTTATGATAAAGGAAATATTAGCATTCAGCATCATCAGACAGCATTACTCAGACAAAATTCATAGATAGAGAACACATAATGCAAATATTTGGCAAAATTTTGGGCGCTTTTTTTGGTTTTTTATTTGGGGGGCCGCTCGGTTTAGTTTTTGGCCTATTCTTAGGGCACCAGTTCGATAAAGCTCGCCGATTGAACCAATCGGGCTTCAATAGCTCTGGTTTTGGACGAGGTCCAAACCAAGCTGAAAGACAAAACGAGTTTTTTAAATCCGCCTTTGCGGTTATGGGACATGTTGCTAAAGCCAAGGGGCAGGTAACTCCGGAAGAGATTCAGCTCGCTTCTACAATGATGGAGCGTATGAACCTGCATGGCGAGCAACGTAAAGCGGCGCAAGATGCGTTTCGTGATGGCAAAGAAAGTGACTTCCCGTTAAGCGATGTACTTGAGCGTGTGAAGATCTCATCGGGTGGCCGTTTTGATCTCCTGCAGTTTTTTTTAGAGCTACAAGTATCTGCTGCATTTGCTGATGGAAGTTTGCATCCTAGTGAGCGCCAAGTTCTGCATAAGATAGCGCAAGGTCTTGGCTTTTCTGCAGAACAACTAGAACGCCGTTTACAGATGCAAGAAGCAGCATTCCGTTTTCAACAGCAGGGTGGAAGCTTTGGTGGTCATCAAGGTCACGGGCAGTCATCTGGTTGGCAACAGGCTTCGCAACAAAACCAATTGGCCGATGCGTTTAAAGTTCTTGGTGTGAGTGAAAGTGCTGAGGGTAAAGAGGTGAAGAAAGCTTACCGCAAGCTGATGAATGAGCATCACCCAGATAAACTGATGGCGAAGGGTTTGCCACCAGAAATGATGAATGTCGCGAAAGAAAAATCGCAAGAAATTCAGAATGCTTATGATCTGATAAAGAAAGTAAAAGGTTTTAAGTAATCGAACATAGACCGAGTCATACTATTAAATGATTCGGTTTTTTATTAAAAGGAATTATATGATGGTAACGTATCAGGATGTTCTAGAGTTTTGGTTCGATGAATTGACGCCAAAAGACTGGTTTACTGGCGGCGAAGAAATTGATGTTTTGATAGAGTCTCGATTTGCTGAGGTGCACAAGGCAGCGGCTCAAGGTGAGCTATTTGAATGGCGACAAAACGCACAAGGACGATTGGCTGAAATTATCGTGCTTGATCAGTTTTCTCGAAATATTGGTAGAAACAGTCCGACAGCTTTTTCGGCTGATCCGATGGCGTTGGCTCTAGCCCAAGAGGCGGTAGCGGGTGGTTTTGATCACCAGCTTAACGAGCAACAGAAAAGCTTCCTGTATATGCCTTATATGCACAGTGAGTCTTTGTTAGTCCATGAACAAGCCGTGGAACTCTTTTCTCAAACGGGATTAGAGCATAATCTGGATTTTGAGTTTAAGCACAAGGTTATCATTGAGCGATTTGGTCGCTATCCGCACCGTAATGAGGTGTTAGGGCGAGCTTCGACTCCCGAAGAAATTGAATTCTTGCAGCAACCGGGCTCAAGCTTTTAATTGTAGAAACACAGTTCAATAGATAAAAAAGAGGCTAGCGGTTAATAAAAACCTCTAGCCTCTTTTTTTGTTTTAGTGGTGAACGTTAGCGTTAGAGCTAGTTTGCTTGGTTAAGCGACCAATCGTATTCATAACTGATGTTTTGAGTATTGGTTACTGCTTCAATTCGATATTGTTCTAAGTGCTGAATAAGTTGTTTCTTCGTACCAAAATCCACAGCAAACCATTCGTAAATCGATGATAGTTTAAGCTTATTGTTTGTAACCATCACGCCTTTGTCACTGCTTACAAACTCAGTTGCAGCTTGCTCAAGCAAGGCTTCAGCATTGTCAGAGGTAAAAGCGTCAGGTTGTAAGTTAGGGCAACCTAGGCTGGCACAGTTCACTGCATAATGCGTGCGTGGGTCTTGCCAAATCGGCCTTAGGATTCGGTGTTCAATGTCATTGAGTGTCAGTGATTTCCCATTAACGACTACCACATCATCTCCCCACGGACCGAAACTAAATAGTCCGCCAAGTTTAGTGATGGATTTGATCGGGTAAGCTTCAAGAATCAAATCGACAGTCACGGCGTTGTATAGGTTTACCCAATAGGCATACTGCTCCGCTTTTGAATAGTCGAGCGGATTCACTTGCTCCATTCGCTTGATGTACTGCTTGAGTTTTGTCTTATCGGCAGTGTTAACTGCTTTGTAGCGAACTAACGTATTTTGCCCCTGTTTAACCAAGTAGCTATCGAGGAATTGTTGCCAATCTTGATGAGATACCTGTTCTAGGTTGGTTTCGTCGCTTTGGTTCCAGTATGGCCAAAGATCGGATTTAGGCGCAGACCAAGCTAAGGTTGAGAAAAGTAGGCTGACAATAAAAAGCAGTTGTTTCATGGCATTCTCCTGATGACTGACTACTAAGACCTTAAGGCTTACCATTTTCTTTCATTGCCCTTCATTTAAATAAACATATGAAGTTAAGTTAAAAGCTTAGCCAAATAAAAAAGGTTGGCACTTGGCCAACCTTTAGATTTATTCAGAAACGTCTCATTATTTTAGGAAGCTAGGAATCTTAGCTTCAAACTCTGAAATCTTATCGGCGTGTTGAAGTGTAAGGCCGATATTATCTAAACCATTCAGTAAGCAGTGACGACGGAACTCATCAATTTCAAACGAGTACTCTTTACCGTTCGCGCTGACTTTCATTGCTTCTAGATCAACCGTAATTTCTGCACCTTCATTCGCTTCAACGAATTGGAATAGCTCATCCACTTCTTGCTCTGTCAATCGAACTGGCACCATTTGGTTGTTGATCGAGTTACCGTAGAAAATGTCGGCAAAGCTTGGCGCGATCATCACTTGAATACCGTAATCGGCAAGCGCCCACGGTGCGTGTTCACGAGATGAACCACAACCGAAGTTTTCACGAGCTAAAAGAATTGAAGCGCCTTGGTAGCGAGCTTCGTTCATTACAAACTCAGGGTTTGGCTGTTGGCCTGCATCGTCTAGGAAGCGCCAATCGTGGAACAAATGTTTACCAAAACCGATGCGGTTTACTTTCTGTAGAAACTGCTTTGGAATGATCGCATCAGTATCGATGTTGGCCGTATCTAGAGGAACGACTAATCCGGTGTGTTGTTGAAAACCTGACATGTTAAATCCTCTAATTAAAGTTCACGAATATCGACAAAGTGACCAGCGATAGCCGCTGCGGCTGCCATTGCTGGGCTAACTAGGTGCGTACGACCATCACGGCCTTGGCGACCTTCAAAGTTACGGTTTGATGTAGAAGCACAGCGCTCTTGTGGACCTAGACGGTCGTTGTTCATTGCAAGACACATAGAACAACCTGGCAAACGCCATTCAAAGCCGGCTTCTTTAAAGATTACATCTAAGCCTTCAGCTTCAGCTTGTGCTTTAACTTGCTCAGAGCCCGGAACGATCAATGCTTGAACATGTTTCGCTACTTGACGGCCTTTCGCAACCGCTGCTGCTGCACGCATGTCTTCGATACGAGAGTTAGTACAAGAACCCACGAACACTTTATCTACGTTGTAATCAGATAGAGATTTACCGGCTTCAAGACCCATGTAAGCCAGCGCTTTTTCAGCCGACGCTTTTTCTACAGGGTCTGCGAAGCTTTCTGGTGCAGGGATAGGTGTGTCTACCGAGATAACCTGACCTGGGTTAGTACCCCAAGTGACTTGTGGTTTGATATCTGCTGCTTCTAATGTAACAACCGCATCGAATTCAGCGTCTGCATCGGTTTTCAATGTGTCCCAGTATTCAATAGCTGTTTCTAGGTCTTCGCCCTCTGGAGAGAACTTACGACCTTTGATGTATTCGTATGTCGTTGCATCTGGAGCGATTAAGCCTGCTTTAGCGCCAAGCTCGATTGCCATGTTACATACCGTCATACGACCTTCCATCGTAAGGTCGGTAATTGCCTCACCACAGAATTCAACCACGTAGCCTGTACCGCCAGCAGCCGTTGTTTTACCGATGATCGCTAATACGATGTCTTTTGCCGTGATTCCCGGAGCAACCTTGCCTTTTACTTCGATCTTCATGGTTTTTGCGCGAGCTTGTTTTAGCGTTTGAGTAGCTAGAACGTGCTCAACTTCTGAAGTACCGATACCGAATGCTAGTGAACCAAATGCACCGTGTGTAGCCGTGTGCGAGTCACCACATACGATGGTCATGCCCGGTAGCGTAATACCTAGCTCAGGACCCATTACGTGCACAATACCTTGGTATTTGTGGTTTAGATCGTAAAGCGTGACACCAAACTCTTCACAGTTCTTCGATAGCGTTTCCATTTGGATACGAGCCATCTCACCAGAAGCGTTGATGTCTTTAGTTTGCGTCGATACGTTGTGATCCATGGTCGCAAAAGTTTTGCCTACTTGGCGAACTTTACGGCCTTTTTCACGCAGACCATCAAAGGCTTGTGGCGACGTTACTTCGTGGACTAAGTGACGATCAATATAAAGAATTGGCGTTTCGCCCTTCGCTGCAACCGCAACGTGAGCGTCATAAACTTTTTCGTATAAGGTTTTTGCTTGCTGGTTTGTCGACATAGCTTTTCTTCCTTGGGAGCATCAGTCCCAGTGTTTGTTTCGAGCCAAGCCATGCGGTTTACGCTGACTTGGCTTGATATTATTCTTATGTACTTGCTTCTAATCGGAGCATTTAGCTTATGAAGCTAAGATGTACTCAGCGATCTTGTCACCCATTTCAGAGGTAGTTAGCGCTTGGTTCTTACCTGCAAGGTCTGCCGTTAGCTCGCCTGCAGAAAGTGCTTTAGATACCGCGGCTTCGATGTCTTGTGCTGCCGCTTCTTCGCCTAGGCTGTAACGAAGCATTAGTGCTGCAGAAAGAATTTGCGCGACTGGGTTCGCAATGTTCTTACCTGCGATATCTGGTGCGCTGCCACCTGCTGGTTCGTATAAGCCGAAGTTGCTTTCGTTTAAGCTTGCAGAAGGAAGCATACCCATAGAGCCTGTGATCATTGCGCATTCATCAGAGATGATGTCACCAAAGATGTTTGAACATAGCATTACGTCAAACTGAGATGGATCTTTGATTAGCTGCATGGTCGCGTTGTCGATGTACATGTGGTTTAACGTGACATCTGGGTAATCTTTCGAGATTTCTTCAACCACTTCACGCCATAAGATAGAGCTCTGAAGAACGTTTGCTTTATCGATTGAGTAAACGTTTTTGTTACGTAGACGAGCAGATTCAAAAGCAATCTTCGCAATACGTTCGATTTCGTAACGGTGGTAAACCTCAGTATCAAAGGCTTTCTCTGTTGCGCCTTCTCCTTCACGACCTTTAGGTTGGCCGAAGTAGATACCGCCTGTTAATTCACGAACAACAACGATGTCGAAACCATTACCTGAGATGTCAGCACGCAAAGGAGAGAACGACTCTAAACCCTTGTGGATTTGCGCAGGACGTAGGTTACAGAACAGTTGGAAGTGCTTACGCAGAGGAAGTAGGGCACCACGTTCTGGTTGATCGTTTGGTGGAAGGTGTTCCCACTTAGGGCCGCCAACCGAGCCGAAAAGTACCGCGTCAGATTCTTCACAACCCGTTACTGTCGCTTCTGGAAGTGGACAGCCGTGATTATCAATTGCGATACCACCAACATCATACTCTTCGCGAGAAAAGCTAATCGCGTGCTTCTTTTCAATCGCGTCTAGCACTTTATGTGCTTGCTGCATTACTTCTGGGCCAATGCCATCACCAGGTAGTACGGCAATCTTGTATGATTTATCAGTCATGTTAATCCTTTAATTCTTGTTACTGAGCTAGTTGGCTCGTTTTAAATTTTGTCCCTAAAGCCAACAACAGCGGCTCTAGGGCTCTGTTATTGGGTGCTTAAACTGTCGCGATTCTTTGCTGCTTCATTTCAGCGATGGTGTCTGCACGTTGAATGCTATTGATAACGTGCAATAGCGCTTGACCAGAAGCTTCAACGATATCCGTTGAAACGCCCGTACCGTGGTACTTACGGCCTTTATAGTTCGCAATAATATCGGCTTGACCTAAGCCATCTTCGCCTTCGCCTTTCGCGGTCAGGTCGAATTTATCCAATGCAATTTCGTAACCCGTTAAGCGGTAGATACATTGGTATAAAGCATCTACAGGGCCGTTACCGACAGCCGCTTCGCATTTCTCTTCATCGCCACATTGCAGCTTGATGCTGGTGGTAGACATAACACTACCAGATTGTACGCTTAGGTAGTTAAGTTTATAGAAGTCATCTTCGTCGCGTAGGTTCGCGAAATGCATTAATGCTTCTAAGTCGTAATCGAATACTTGGCCTTTACGGTCAGCCAGCTTCAAGAAGTCTTCGTACAATGAATCTAGGTTGTATTCGTTGTCTTTGTAGCCCATCGCGTCCATGTGGCTCTTAACAGCCGCTCGGCCACTACGGCTTGTTAGGTTCAATGCCTTGTTCTTCAAGCCGATAGACTCAGGCGTCATGATCTCGTAAGTGTTCTTGTTCTTAAGCATGCCATCTTGGTGAATACCTGAAGAGTGGCTGAATGCGTTGGCACCTACGATTGCTTTGTTGTCTTGAATTGGCATGTGGCAAAGCTGGCTAACCAACTTACTGGTACGGTGAATCTCTTTGTGGTCCAAGCCAGTATGAACACCTAATAGCTCCTGACGAGTTTTGATGATCATTGCGATTTCTTCTAAGGAACAGTTACCCGCACGCTCACCAATACCATTGATTGTTCCTTCAATTTGGCGAGCGCCCGCTTGCACAGCAGCAATTGAGTTTGCAACCGACATACCTAAGTCATCGTGACAGTGAACAGAGATGATCGCTTGGTCGATGTTTGGTACGCGGTCAAATAGCGTTTTGATAATGCCACCAAACTCATTCGGTACTGTATAGCCCACCGTATCTGGAATGTTGATGGTTTTAGCGCCTGCGTTAATCGCGGCTTCAACCATACGACATAGGTTGTCGATAGGGGTACGACCGGCATCTTCACAAGAGAATTCAACATCATCGGTATAGTTACGCGCATGTTTGACAGCTTTTACTGCCATCTCTACTACATCGTCGTAGCTGCGGCGTAATTTGTCTTGTACGTGAACCGTTGATGTTGAGATGAATGTATGAATACGGAACTGATCAGCAACTTTAAGCGCTTCTGCAGCGGCATCGATATCTTTCGCTACGGCACGAGAAAGTGCACAAATACGGCTGTCTTTGATGTGTTTAGCGATGGTTTGTACTGACTCAAAATCACCTGGAGAAGAAATAGGGAAGCCAGCTTCGATAACATCTACACCCAGTCTCTCAAGAGCATAAGCGATCTGTAACTTCTCTTTTACCGTAAGGCTTGCAGCCAATGCTTGCTCGCCGTCACGTAAGGTAGTATCAAAAATTATTACTTGATCGTTCATGGGTGCTTCCTTATATCGATAATGAATCGATTGCTATCCAAATTATTATTAAGAATGATGTTCTTTTAAAAGTGCCAGTTACAAAAAAACCCGCTCAGTGCGGGTTTTAATATTTGTGTAGTTCTTGACCCACAACTTACCCGCGCGATTGGTTCACGATAAGGAGAAGTTTCAGCAGTAGAGAAGAAGAAAAAATCATTACACAAATATCCGTAAATAAACTGTTAACACCATATTTACCGTAATTTATTCTGAGCGTCAAACAAGAAAATCCAATATCAGCGTGCATTGGCAGTGTTTTGGTTTTGTTTGTGCTGTTTTTTGTTTAAGTGTTAGCGATATCAACTAAATGGTGGTTTTGTATTGGCGGGTTAGTTTATCGTTTGGCTGATGTGTAGGTTAAAACTTTGTAGTAAATATTTTTAATGGAACGATTCACCAAAAAAATCATAAGCGTGACTAAAGTAATTAATCAATTGATTAAATAGTGAGTAATTAATCTTCTACTGTTATGCCTGTTTATCTCTATAATTAATCGAATGATTAATTATAGAGATAGGTTGATGCCATGACAGCACGAAAAGCGGGGCGACCTCAACAGAACTTAGATGTTCGACAATTATTGATTGAGCATGCTCGTGATCTGTTTGTAGTTCAGTCGTACGACAAGGTCTCGACACGCCTGATTGCTGATCGCGCGGGTGTGAACATTGCGATGATCCGTTATTACTTTGGCAGTAAGGCTGGATTATTTGAGGCGATGCTGCGTGAAACGCTACGACCGATGCAATTGCAAATGCAGAGGTTGGTTGAAGAAAGCAGCCATGAGAACTTTCTTGATTTAATGCGGACTTATTATAAAGAAATGGTCAAGGTGCCCAAGTTTCCTCGCTTGATTGCTCAAGTAATGAATATGCCTCCCTCTGAAGTGCAAAGAGAGTTGCTCGAAAAGGTTTTTCTCGATGTCGCCAAGCCCGCCCAAGATGTCATTTTTGAAAAGCTGGTTGAACAAGGCATCTTAAAACAGAACATGGATCCAAAATTGTGTCGAGTTTCGTATATAAGTTTGATGGTGTTCCCTTTCATTGCTCCGCCCCCTCTATTAGCAATCCATGGTATTGAGATTAATGAAGAATTTCTTAACCGTTTAATCGAACACAACATTCAATTGATGACCGAAGGCTTTATCAACGCACCAAGCCCTTCTGCAGTGCAGGACAAAAGATAATGAAAATAAATAAAAAACTACTCTTCTTTCCAGCACTTGCGGTTGGTGTCATCGGCCTTGTGATTGCGATTAGCTTAAAGCCGGATCTGCCGACTAAGCCCGCGGGAGATCGGGCTCGTCTAGTTGAAACAGTCAGTTTAGAACAACAAATGATCGCGCCATTGGCAGTGGGCTTTGGCAAAGTAGTACCTAAAGTTGAATGGAAAGCCATTGCCGAGGTGACTGGGCAGATTGTTTATCGACATCCAGACCTAGAAAAAGGGCAGATAATTCCTGCGGGAACTGAGGTACTTAAGATCGATCCCTTGGATTACGAGTTGAAGTTGGTACAAGCTGAAGCGGATCTTAAATCAAGCCAAACCTCATTAGCAAAATTGAATCAAGAAGAAGACAACTTGAATCAGACTCTTAAGATCGAAAAGAATCGCTTAGTGATCAGCAATAAAGAACTGCAACGTAAACAAGATCTGCGCAAGAAAGGGCTCACCTCTCAATCGGATGTCGACCTGCAACAACAAAGTGCGTTGTCTCAACAGAAGCTTGTATTGGATATTGATAACCAAATTGCATTGATGCCAGATGAAAAGCGTGTTGCGGAAGCAGTGATTAAGGTGAATGTCTCTAAAGTAAAAGAGGCGCAACGCTCTTTGGATAAAACGACCATCACCTTGCCTAGAGCGATGCGAATTGCGCAGGTCGATATTGAACAAAACCAAGTGGTTAATCTTCAGCAAGAGATGTTTGTTGCTCACGGGATTAAGGTTATGGAAGTTGAGGCGCAACTCTCTATTCACGATATGCAAACTTTAGCCTCAAGCTTTACTCAATTCCCTCGTGATGCCGCAGACATACCAAACCCTTATGAAGCGCCGATCAAAGCAAGTATTCAGTTAAACAGTGGCAGCCTTAACCTCAATTGGCCTGCAAAGGTGGCGAGAATCAGCGAAACCGTTGATGAGAACCAAGCAACAGCAGGGATCATTCTTGAAATCGCTCAAGACTACTCACAACTGCAACCAGACAGCGCAACGCCTTTAGTCAATGGTATGTTTGTTAAAGCGGAGATTGAAGGCTTGGCCAACCTTAGCTGGGTTGTCCCAGAGCGCGCTCTGCACGGTGATAAGGTTTATCTGATGGATGACAGCCAGCGCTTACAAGTGGTGAATGTTGAAGTGCTTTATCGTCGAGATAACCAAGTGGTGGTGGATGGTGAACTGCACGCGGGTGATAAGTTAATTCTCAATGACGTTTTACCTGCGATTGAAGGCATGCTGCTCAAAGAGTCAAACTCTACTGAATTAGCAGCGGATGTGCAGGAGAATGCGTCATGATTCGGTTCTTCTCCCGACACCCGACGGCTGCAAACTTATTGATGCTTGGTTTGTTGATCATGGGTTTGACCTCATTATCGACCATCAAGCGCGAAACCTTTCCCGCCTATGACCCACCTTACATTATGGCGGCGATAGTTTATCCCGGTGCATCACCACAAGAAGTGGAAGAGAGCTTGTGTGTACGAATGGAAGATGCCGTCGATGGTCTGGCCAACATTGAGGAAACTCAGTGTGAGGCGATCGAAGGCAGTGCTCGTCTTATTCTGAAGCTTAATGAGAAAGCGGATATTGGCCGAATGCTGGTGGACGTTCAAACTCAGATCAACTCGATCAATGATTTCCCGAGCGAGATTGAATCGCCTGTTGTTCAAGAGCTGGATTGGAATGAACCGGTAGTTGATATCGCGATTACAGCCGAAACCTCATGGCCTGAACTCAAAGCTTACGCCGAAGATCTTAAACGGACCATGAAGCTTGATTATGATGTCTCTTTGGTTGAGGTCAGCGGCTTCTCTGATCATCAATATCGAGTCGAACTGGATACCCAAGCTATTCGCCAGTTGGGTTTGAGCGTCGGTGATATCGCCGACCAAATTGGTCGTCAGAATGTAAAGCTGCCGAGTGGTAACGTTGAGACGCCAGACAAAAACTTCCTGATTCGTTTTGATGAAAGACGCATTACGCCGGTTGAATTAGAAAGTATCGTGGTTGGCTCTGCGCCTAATGGATCAGTGATCCGTCTGAGGGATATTGCAAAAATAACCGATCGCTTTGAACTGGATGAACAGAAGGTTCTGTTTGATGGTAAGCCATCTGCACTATTGAAGATCAGTAAAAACAAAGAAGATGATGCGTTACGAATCAAAGAGAACGTGACCCGATTCGTGGAAGACCAGAGCGCGATTGCCCCCGATGGCGTGACACTGAAAATGACCAACGATCTCTCCTCGGTACTTTGGGATCGTCTAACCATGATGGCGCGCAATGGCTGGCAAGGTATTGTGTTGGTGTTTGCCACCATGTGGTTGTTCTTCAGTTTGCGATATTCATTCTGGGTTGCGGCAGGTTTGCCAGTAGCCTTTCTTGGTGGTTTGTTCTTAATGGCCAACCTAGGTTTGTCGATCAACATCATGTCTCTAGTCGGCTTGTTAATGGCGATTGGTATCATGATGGATGACGCCATAGTGATAGCCGAATCGATAGCTTCCCACTTAGATAGGGGACAAAGCGTCGATGATGCGGTGTACAACGGCGTAAAGAAAGTGCTTCCCGGAGTACTGTCTTCTTTCTTAACCACGGTGTGTATTTTCGGTAGCTTGTTGTTCCTTGATGGGGAAATGGGCGCGGTGCTTAAAGCGGTGCCTCAGGTGCTTATCTTGGTGTTGTCGCTGAGCTTAATCGAAGCGTTTCTTATTCTACCAAATCACTTATCTCATTCATTACATAAAGAAAAAAATGATAAGCCCGCGCTGCGCTTTAAAGTTGTGTTGTTAGAGAAGTTCGAAAACTTTCGCAACACAACTTTGATGAACATGGTCGAGAAGGTCGTGACGTTCCGCTACGCCTTTATGGGCGGAGTGATAACCTTATTACTTCTATCTATCTCCTTGATTGCTGGTGGTGTTGTTAAGTTCCAACCATTTCCTGAGTTGGATGGTGATATTGCCGAGGCTCGCATCATTCTTCCACCGGGCGCATCACTGTCTCAAACCGAGAAAGTGGTCGATAAAATAGTCGCATCTGCTGAACGTTTGAATGAGCAGTGGAGTGAAGACGTCGAGGACGGTAATAAATTGGTTGAGCATATCACCAGCCAATTCAATGCAAACGCAGATGCCAATGAATCAGGCCCACACTTAGCTACCGTGCGCTTAGATTTACGAGGTGCAGAGAGTCGTAATACTGTAATTGATGATTTTATTGATGCATGGCGGGAGGACATCGGCGATTTGGCTGACCCTATCTCGCTAGTTTTCAAACAACCGACGATGGGGCCGGGCGGTCGTGCTATCGAGATCCGCGCCAAACATGATGATCTTGCTGCATTGAAATCGGCTTCTTTAGATATTCAGGAGTACCTTAATCAGTTTGATGGTGTGCATGGTGTTCTTGATGACATGCGCATGGGTAAGGAAGAGATCTTAGTTAAACTTCGCCCAGGTGCGGAAACCTACAATGTGAATGGGCAGATGATTGCTTCCCAATTGCGTGCGGCCTTCTTTGGTCAGACTGCGGATGAAATCCAAATTGGGGTTGAGAACATTTCGATTGAGGTACGCCTTGATAAAGAACAAGCGGGTGATTTACAGCAACTGGCTAACTTCCCAATCATCACTGCAGATGGCAGCCAGATTCCGCTAGCGACATTGGCAACGCTAGATTTCCAACGTAACTACGTACGAATCCAACGTATCGATGGGCTGAGAACCATCAGTATCTTTGGTGATATTGATAATAAGAAAGCGAGCTCTTCAGCAATTTTGGCTCAGTTCCAAAAAGAAGAAGCCGCTAAGCTGATTCAAAAATACCCAGGCTTACGTTTTGATTTCGAAGGCGAAGCCAAAGATGCAGCTAAGACTGGAGCTTCGATGGGCAAAGGTTTCTTATTGGGCTTATTCGGCGTATTTGCGATTCTGAGTTATCAATTCAGAAGCTACTTGGAACCTGTGGTCGTAATGTTGGCAATTCCACTGGCCTTCATTGGGGTAGTTGTTGGTCACTGGCTGTTAGGGCACGCGTTAAGTATGCCGAGCATGATGGGCTTTGTGTCGCTTGCCGGTATTGTGGTTAATGATTCCATCTTGTTGGTGCAGTACATTCGTCACCATGTTGATGAGGGAGATAGCGTTCATGACTCGGTGGTGAAGGCCAGTCGCGAGCGTTTCCGTGCGGTATTCTTGACCTCAATGACCACAGCGGCAGGTTTGCTACCGCTGTTGACGGAAACCAGCTTGCAAGCTCAGGTTATCCAGCCATTGGTTATTTCAATTGTGTTTGGCATATTTGCTTCAACCTTACTGGTGTTGTTTATGATCCCTGCCGCTTACGCGATATTGGCTGACTTCGGGTTGGTGAAGAAGCATGAGCCATTAGCGCTATAATCTTTAGCGAGCTCTATAACCATTAGCACGATAGAAGTAGTGTTTGCTTATATAAAGAAGCAAAAACATAGAAGAATAAAGCGGCCTTGTGTCGCTTTATTTTTATCGGCTGCTTCTAGGCTCCTATTAGCTTACTTAGTGAAAGCGGTTAATTCGCTTCAAAATTCATTTTAGTTCATTAAAAACGTCACTTAACTGTCATTTCAGGGGCATACCTTGAGCCTTAACTGAATAAGGATTGTTAAGGAGATCGTATGCGTACTATCGAACCTGTTGTCCGCTGGGATGTGGCATTTTCTGTTTTCTGTTTGAAGAACCGTTATAGCGGGCAACATGCAACATTGAGTAAAGCGGTGTCTCATACCGGGGATGGTCATCTATATGTGTTGATCGCTCTGATTGCGCTGTTAGCTGATGGCTACACAGGTCGTGAATTTTTAATGGTTGGTCTAGCCGCTTTTGCGATAGAGCTACCGATTTATTGGGTAGCCAAAAACACCCTAAAGCGCCGCAGACCCGCTGAATTCTCTTCATTACTTCACTCTCACATTGTGCCGTCAGATAAATACAGCCTGCCTTCTGGGCATTCCGCTGCTGCATTTGTTATGGCGACTCTAATCGGACATTTTTATCCAAGTCTCTATCTCTTTAGCTTGATTTGGGCGACAGCGATTGCTGGATCTCGAATCCTACTCGGTGTGCACTTTTTAACGGATGTCTTAATTGGTGCAGCGCTGGGTATAGCGTGCACAAGCCTAGCCATTTACTTCATTTTATAGCGCTTAGTCGTATGGCTGTTTGTTCTGTTGTTCATATTAAAAAGACACAGGAAAAGACAGCAGATCTCGAATTGTTAATCTTCAAGGAACCTGAATGAAAATTTTATATGGCGTACAAGGTACAGGGAATGGTCACATCGCTCGTGCGAGAGCAATGGCTGTCGCGTTTCGCCAACATAATATTGATGTCGACTTTCTGTTCTCTGGGCGAGACGAGAGTAAATTCTTTTCGATGGAAGCATTTGGCAATTATCAGACCCGCAGCGGCTTAACTTTTTACAGCGAGCAGGGGCAGGTTAAATACGGCAAGACATTCATCAAGAACAACATCTGGCGATTTCTCCGCGAGGTTAACCAGATCGATCTTGCGCCTTATGACTTAGTGCTTAATGATTTTGAACCTGTGACGGCATGGGCGGCTAAGAGGCAAGGTGTGCCATGTATTGGTATAAGCCACCAGAATGCGTTCCGCTATGATGTACCTAAAGAAGGGGGCAACTGGATTGAACATTCCGTGATTCAACATTTCGCCCCAACTGAGCACTCTATTGGTTTACACTGGTATCACTTTGAACAGCCAATATTGCCACCTATCGTTCACACGCCTGCGTGTGATGAGCGAGCTAAAGCAACACAAGACTTCACCTTGGTTTATCTACCATTTGAGGATCTTGAGGCTATCTCTGAGTTGTTAATGAAGTTTGTTTCTCATCACTTTGTCTGTTATCACCCGAATGTGATTGAGCATAGCCGAGTCGAAAATATAGAGTTCAAACCACTCAGTCATGCCGGCTTCCAATTCGATCTCAATCAGTGCTCTGGTGTGGTGGCCAACGGCGGTTTTGAATTGCCATCTGAAGCCTTAACTTTAGGTAAGAAGTTGCTTCTTAAGCCTCTTGAGGGACAGTTCGAACAACAAAGTAATGTGGCGACGCTTGAAGCGCTCGGGTTAGCTCAAACCATGAGCTTTTTAGACGCGGTTACCTTGCGTGGTTGGCTCGGTGAAAAGCAGGCAGAAAGGGTCACTTACCCTGACGTGGCAAGTGCACTTGTTGAGTGGGTGTTAGCGGGCAATTGGTCCAACCAAGATGACTTAAGAAAGCAACTTTGGGATAAGGTGGATTTTCCTAGTTATGCATCACTCACGTAACCCATAAGTGTTATTTCTGAATTGCCTAGCTGAACGATTCACGAGTTCAATAATTTGTAACAAATGTAACCAAAACGATAGAACAGCTAAATAAGTCGAAATGAAACTCATAAGTGACGCATTTTATGTTTTTTTATAACTCCATAAGCAACTGATTTTTAGGTGTTGTTTAATCATTAAGGTAAAATTAAATTATTCTTTATCAATCTTGTTGGTAGCTCGAGATTTATTGGTTAATAGTAATGGCAATCCGAAAAACATCGGTCTGATAAATATAAGAATTAGTGGTTATCTATTCCCACACCATTACCAATTTAACCCTGTCGAACCGACAAGAGGCAACTTGAATGTTAGAGAAAAAAGACGCAATGAGTGCAATTGCAAGCTACAGAATGGAAAGCACACTTCGTGGAGTCGACTTAAATCTTTTGACTGTATTTGATGCAGTTATGCAAGAGCAAAATATTACACGTGCAGCTCATAATCTGGGCATGTCTCAGCCAGCGGTAAGTAATGCTGTTGCTCGTTTGAAAGTAATGTTCAACGACGAGCTATTCATGCGTCAAGGTCGTGGTATTCAACCGACTCAACGTGCTCGTCAGTTGTTTGGCCCAATCCGCCAAGCGCTGCAGTTAGTACGCAACGAATTGCCAAGTTCTGTATTCTCACCAGAGTCGTCTTCTCGTTTGTTCAAACTTGCAATTTGTAGCCCTTGCGACATGCGTTTTGCACCTAAGATTATGTCGACAATCAACGACCAAGCACCTAGCGTTAATCTGCACATGGATGCGGAATTTGACCGTCAACTTTCTGAGCGCATGCGTTACCAAGAAATTGACTTCGTTATTGATTACTCGCGTTTTGATGAGCAAGGTTTCTCAAGCACTGAAATCTTCCAAGATGAATTGGTTGTGGTCGCTTCTGCTTCTCACCCACGCATCAACGGTGAAGTTTCAGCGGCAGAGTTGCTTAACGAAAAGCACGCTAAACTGTCTCGCATCCATGGTCAACGTAGCTTCTCTGAGCAAGCTTACCGTGACCTCGATTGCACACCTTTCTACGAAGGTACGAGCTTAAGCAACGTACTTTACGTTGTTGGTCAATCTGAATTAGTAACAATCGCTCCTCGTTGGATGGTAGAACATGCAGCAAACAAAGATCAGCTTCAGATTCTAGATTTCCCATTCGATAATGCGGCGATTTCTGGCTTCCTTAGCTGGCACGAATCAAGTGAAAAGGACAAAGGACACATCTGGTTACGAGATCAGTTAATGATGATCTGTGGCGAAGTAGTGGCGCTTAACTAGACACTAATTCCTATGATTTATAAGCCCTAAGCTAGGAGTCTGGCTTGGGGTTTTTTTGTACCTGCTATTTTTGTTGATAGAAAACTTAGCGTGAGACGTAGTATTACTTATAACTTTGAGCTTCATCAGTTGCCTTTTCCATGATCAGAGGTACACTTGTGCGCTCAAAAAAGCTTACAGGTGTAAGCCAAAGGTAAAGAGATGGCCAATTTAGATTTTCATATCGTAAAAAGACTTCGTGACCAAATTGCCCAAGGTGGCAACCGTACAGCTTTGAAGCACAAAGTAGGCAATGTATGGCAAGGTATTAGCTGGGAACAATTTGGACAACAAATCGATACGCTTTCATTAGCGCTATTGGCTCAAGGATTGAGAGTTCAGGATAAGATCGGTATCTTCTCGAACAATATGCCTCAGTGGACTGTGGCTGACTTCGCATCCTTACAAGCGCGTCTTGTAACGGTACCAATCTACCCAACCAACACAGCGGCACAGTCTTCTTACATTATCCAAAATGCAGATGTGAAGATCTTATTCGTTGGCGAGCAAGCTCAGTTCGATGCGGCGGTTAGCCTTTTTGAAGAGTGTGAACAGCTAGAAGTTGTTGTGGCGATGTCTGATGATATCGATCTGCAAGGACATCGCTTTGCCGTCTCTTGGAAAGAGTTCATGGCTCGTGGTGTTGAAGAGCAGCGAGCTGAGCTTGATGTTCGTCTTGCGGATGCCAGCATGGATGACTTACTGACGCTTATCTATACCTCTGGTACAACGGGCCAGCCTAAAGGTGTAATGCTTGATTACACTAATGTTGGCTATCAACTAAAAGGCCATGATGAGCGTCTCAGCTTAAGCAAAGACGACGTCTCATTGTGTTTCTTACCTCTATCACATGTATTTGAGCGCGCTTGGACTTTCTATGTCCTTTATAAAGGCGCAACCAACTGCTATTTGCAAGACACCATGCAAGTTCGTGATGCATTGAGTGATGTTAAACCAACGGTTATGTCTGCTGTTCCTCGCTTCTACGAGAAGATTTTCTCAGCGATTCACGAGAAAGTATCTAAAGCACCGTTTATTCGTAAAGTACTCTTTACTTGGGCGGTGAACATGGGCGCGAAGCTTTCTGTTTGTCATCAAGAAGGTCGTACACCATCATTCATGCTGAAGAAGAGCCATGCGCTTGCTGACAAGCTTGTGTTATCTAAACTGCGAGCTCTGTTAGGTGGTAACATCAACTTCATGCCATGTGGTGGCGCGAAGCTTGATGAAACCATTGGTCGCTTCTTCCACGCGATTGGTATCAATGTAAAACTTGGCTACGGCATGACAGAAACCACGGCAACAGTATCGTGCTGGGATGACCGTTGTTTTAACCCTGATTCGATCGGTATGTCGATGCCGGGCGCTGAAGTGAAAATTGGCGCTAAGGATGAGATCCTTGTTCGTGGCCCAATGGTGATGCGTGGCTACTACAAGATGCCAGAAGAGACAGCTAAGACATTTGACGAGCATGGTTTCCTGAAAACGGGTGATGCGGGTCATTTTGATGAAAATGGTAATCTATTCATTACTGATCGCCTCAAAGAATTAATGAAGACTTCTGGCGGTAAGTACATTGCACCGCAAGTGGTTGAAGGCGCAATTGGTAAAGATCACTTTATCGAGCAGATTGCTGTTATCGCTGATACGCGCAAATTCGTTTCTGCACTGATTGTTCCTTGTTATGACTCGCTAGAAGATTATGCCAAAGAGCTTAATATCAAATATCATGACCGTGTGGAACTTGTTAAAAATCACCAAATAGTAGAGATGCTAGAGAAGCGTGTGAATGACTTACAACAAGAACTAGCGAAGTTTGAGCAAGTGAAGAAGTTCAAGTTGCTGCCAAAAGCGTTTTCTATGGATGATGGTGAGCTAACACCGACCCAGAAACTGCGTCGTAAGGTTATTAACGATAAGTATCAAGACGAAATCGAAGAAATGTACAACGAAAAGCCTAAAGATAAGTAGTTTTCTGTTTAGATAAATTTTCAGTTGTTTAAAAATCCCCCTACGAATGTGATTGCATTTTTAGGGGGATTTTTTGTATCTAATGACACAGCACAATGTGCGAAAGCGCACACCAACAAGCTCGCTGTTTATCGATAAATAGCGATCTGTTGAAATATTAAGTGCTTTTTTTTATCAAGTAAGCAGTGTTTAAGCCTAGTGTAAAAGCCTGTATTGGGTTTTATTTGATGCTTTGAGCTAATAGTTGGTTTTTTGGCACAGTTGCCGAATAACAGGCGTTAGACCAGATGATAATAAAGCGTTAAAGTTGTTTCGTATTACTGTTTGTTGTTATCACAACAGACAGCCATAGCCGAAAAAGTGGAAGTATTTCGAATTAGGCTACGAATAAGCCCTAGACTATGAAAAACCAGCCCAACATGTTCACCAAATGTGATTGGAAACTGGTGAGGAGAGCAATATGACAACAAAACCTGAAACAGCCATGTCATCCGGCGCTGAAATGTTATCCGGCGCTGAGATGGTGGTGCAGTCTCTAATTGAAGAGGGTGTAGAGCAAATCTTTGGTTACCCAGGTGGTTCTGTACTTGATATCTATGATGCGCTGCATGCTAAAACTGCTGAAATTAAACACGTATTAGTACGACACGAACAAGCCGCTACCCACATGGCAGATGGCTATACTCGTTCTACCGGTAAGCCGGGTGTAGTACTTGTGTGTTCTGGTCCGGGTGCCACCAATACCGTTACTGGTATTGCAACAGCCTACATGGACTCAATCCCAATGATTGTTATTTCTGGTAACGTACCAAATAACCTTATTGGTAACGACGCCTTCCAAGAGTGTGACATCGTAGGTGTATCACGCCCGATCGTTAAACACAGCTTCCTCGTTAAGAAAGCGGAAGATATCCCTGAAGTCGTTAAAAAAGCATTCTATATTTCAACGACAGGACGTCCAGGTCCTGTGGTTATTGACCTGCCAAAAGACATTTTAAACCCACAAATTAAGCTTCCTTATGAATACCCAGAAACGATCAAAATGCGTTCATATAACCCAACGGTTACGGGTCATAAAGGTCAGATCAAAAAGGCGCTAAAAGCCCTTCTTGAAGCGAAGAAACCGGTACTTTATGTCGGTGGTGGTGCGGTTATTTCTGAGGCAGATAAGCCGCTGTTAAAATTAGCAGAGGCACTGAATTTACCCGTGGTAAGTACCCTAATGGGGCTTGGCGCTTTCCCTGGTACTCATAAGAACTCTTTGGGTATGTTGGGCATGCATGGTTTGTATGAAGCCAATATGGCGATGCACAATGCGGACTTGATCTTTGGTATTGGCGTACGTTTCGATGATCGAACGACCAATAACCTAGATAAATACTGTCCTGATGCGAAGATCATGCACATTGATATCGATCCATCTTCTATCTCTAAGAACGTTAAAGTGGATCTTCCGATTGTAGGTTCAGCGGAAAAAGTACTAGAAAGCATGGTTAACCTGCTTATTGAGCAAGGTGGAACTAACGATGCAGAAGCGATGGAAAGCTGGTGGAGTGAAATTAAACAGTGGCAAGAACGTGACTGCTTAGCGTATGACAAAACGTCGGGTCGAATTAAGCCACAACAAGTTATTGAAACACTGCATAAAGTAACCAATGGTGATGCCTATGTTGCTTCGGATGTTGGTCAGCACCAAATGTTTGCTGCTTTGTATTACCCGTTTGACAAGCCACGCCGTTGGATTAACTCTGGTGGTCTAGGTACGATGGGCTTTGGCTTACCAGCTGGTATGGGCGTTAAGTTTGCGAAACCTGATGAAGAAGTTGTGATTGTTACTGGTGACGGCAGTATTCAAATGAATATCCAAGAGCTGTCGACTGCGCTGCAATACAATATCCCCGTTAAGATTATTAATCTTAACAACCGTTTCTTAGGCATGGTAAAACAGTGGCAAGACATTGTTTATCAAGGTCGTTACTCTAATTCATATATGGACTCTGTTCCTGATTTTGCTGCTATCGCTGAGGCTTATGGCCACGTTGGCATGCGTATTTCATCTCCGGATGAATTGGAATCAGGTTTGGAAAAAGCACTGGCGATGAAAGACCGTTTGGTATTTGTCGATATTAGTGTGGATGACACCGAGCACGTATACCCAATGCAGATCAAAGGCGAGGGTATGGATAACATGTGGCTAAGTAAAACGGAGAGAACATAATATGAGACACATCCTTTCACTATTAATGGAAAACCAACCAGGTGCACTATCTCGTGTGGTTGGCTTGTTTTCTCAGCGTGGCTACAACATCGAGTCTTTGAATGTATCCCCTACGGATGATCCAACGCTTTCTCGTCTGAATGTCACCACTAACTCAAGCGAAATGCAGCTTGAGCAGATCCAAAAACAGCTACACAAGTTAATCGACGTACTTAAGGTACAAGAAGTGTCTGAGCTTGAGCATATCGAGCGTGAACTTCTGATGGTAAAAGTACGCGCTAGCGGCTTTGCTCGCGCTGAAGTGAAACGCACAGCGGATATATTCCGTGGTCAAATCGTTGATGTGACGGCTTCGCAATATACGGTTCAAATGGCCGGCACTAGCGAGAAGCTGGATGCTTTCATTCAGGCATTGTCTGAAGTAACGGAAGTACTTGAAGTGGCTCGAAGTGGGGTTGTTGGCATCGCACGTGGTGAACGAGCGTTGAAAGCCTAACGAAGAAAGATTTAAAGCTACTTTTAAGCTAAAACTGAGCATTTAATCGTTTGAAAAAAATAGCGATTTTACTGATACGAACGGCCCTTAATTTGGGCCGTTTTGCTTTCTGGAAGTAAGCATCGTTTGTCCACACTTTCTTATTGCCATTCATTTCTTTGTAACTCTCCATTAGAGCGCTATTGCGCTGTTTATAGAGTGCCCTGTTATTTACTGTGCTTGATCCCCCCAGTGCCGTGCATCCATATTTATTGGGAATCTCATTTTTGAGAGACTTAAATCACAAAGTTTATATGATTAGACTAAAGTCTAATGCTCGCGGTGATTTGAGCTAAACTGAACAATAATCAAATAGTCTTGCTTCATGTCATCTTATGATAAAAGATGCAATTAATAGAGTGTTTGCTAGATGTAAAAGGATGGCACCGTTAACTTAATTTAACTTAATTTAACTGGTTAGCTAACCCTATCAAAGTCTTGAAAGGCATTAGTTGAATCAGATTCGCTGAAGCAAGGGTTTAGGGAGCATACAGTCTGATTGAAAGAGGCGTGGTATGTTTGTCGATTTTTTAGTGAGGTTAACCATAGGTACATTAGCCGTTCTTGGCTTTCAACTGAGTGCATTGTATTTTTTACCTATGGTTGTGCTACTCAATACTCATCACAAAGAGTTTTTTGGGTGGTAGTTCAGCCGTAATGCTGGAAATAAAAAACGGAGCTATTAGGCTCCGTTTTTATGTGGTTAGAATCTATCTTGACATTATGCGGCTTCGATAACTTCTTCAATTCGTTTCATTGAACTTAACAGGTGTTGATCCAATAGTTCTGTCGCTTGATCGACATTTTTAGCAAGTACCAGCTTCATGATCATTTCATGCTCATCAATATTGAACAGATCATCAGGTGCGCTTTTCGCTGACATCGCTAGGAAGCGGTAGCGTTTTACTTGATTGATAAGATCATCAAAGAACTTAAACATGTTCTCTGAGTCTGCGCCTTCAAGTAACGCTGCATGAAACTGCTGGTGACGTTCTTCCCACTCAATACAATCAAACTCTTCTGAGACATATTGTATGCGTGATAGCTTGTGGTAGGAGGTTAATACTTCCAGTTCCCAGCTTTCATCGCCTGCTGAAATTGCCTTTTTAAGCAGAACAGAAGAGACAACACGAAGGCTTTCATATAGGTCATTGAGTTCTTTCTTTGATACCGGTGATACCCAGCAGCCTTTTTGTGGCTCTAGCTTTACGTATTTACTCCAAGATAGTTGCACTAAGGCTTCGCGAATTGGAGATGCGCCGACGTTGTATCGTGCTTTGAGATCAGCTACAACGAGTTTTTTACCTGGGGTTAATTCACCATTGAGAATATCTTGGCGAATCATCTTTGATACTTTGTCAGTAAGCGTAGGACTAGACATTACAAACCTCATGTATATTTGATTTCTAGTCTGCTAATCCGTTTCTTAGGAAGAGTTTATTGGAGTTTAACAGTACGTAGTTCTAATGTGATTGATAATACAGCGTACTGAAAAGTTAGGCAAGATTTTGTTTCATAAAAAAGAGGGCCGAAGCCCTCTTTTATATTTTATGCGAATCGGTTCATTCTTATAGAACGTGAACAGATGCTGTGTTTGTAGTACCAGAAGCGACTAGAGCACCAGAAACCATAACTACGATGTCGCCTTTGTTACCTAGGCCAGATTGTAGAGCGATTTCTTTACCGTTGATGTAAAACGCGTCTGTGTTCTCGATAGAGTCAACAAGAACTGGCTTAACACCTTTAGTTAGAACTAGCTGTGCAGCTGTCTTTTCGTTAGTTGTTAGAGCAAGGATGTTTGCAGTTGGGAAGTACTTACGTACTGAACGTGCAGACTTACCGCCTTCAGTTGCAACAACGATTAGAGGAGCAGCTAGCTTCTCTGCTGTGTCTACAGCGCCTTTACATACTGCTTCAGTGATGCGTAGACGTGGGCTGTCTAGACGAGAACCTAGCTCAGCTTTAAGAGCTGAATCAGTACGGTTCGCGATTTGAGCCATGATAGTAACAGCTTCAACTGGGTACTTACCTTTAGCAGTTTCACCAGAAAGCATTACTGCATCAGTACCATCCATGATTGCGTTCGCAACGTCACCCGCTTCTGCACGAGTTGGACGTGGGTTGCTGATCATAGAGTCAAGCATTTGAGTTGCAGTGATAACCATCTTACGTGCGCGGTTACACTTCTCGATCATCATCTTCTGAGCGAAGATTACTTCTTCAGCTGGGATTTCAACACCTAGGTCACCACGAGCAACCATGATGCCGTCAGAAGCTTCAAGGATTGAATCGAAGTTATCTACACCTTCTTGGTTTTCAATCTTAGAAATGATGTGGATGTTCTCGCCGCCATTAGCGTTTAGAAGCTCACGGATTTCTTTAACGTCGTCTTCTTTACGAATGAAAGAAGCAGCTACGAAATCAACGCCTTGCTCACAACCAAACTTAAGGTCAGCTTTGTCTTTCTCAGAAAGAGCTGGAAGTTGAACAGAAACGCCAGGAAGGTTAACACCTTTGTTTTCGCCTAGAGCACCGTTGTTAAGAACTTTACACTTAACTTCAGTTTCTGTTGTTGCGATAACTTCCATTTCGATTAGGCCGTCATCAACAAGGATAGTGTTACCTGCTGTTAGGTCTTTAGCGAAACCTAGGTAAGTTACTGCTACTACGTCTTTGTTACCAACAACTGTTGCGTCAGTTGTGAAAGTGAACTCTTGACCAGCTACTAGATCTACGTCGTTACCATCTTCAAGTTTGATAGTACGGATTTCTGGACCTTTAGTATCTAGAAGGATAGCAAGTTGCTCACCTTTGTTTTCCATTACTTTACGGAAGTTCGCGATACGAGTGCCGTGCTCTGCGAAATCACCGTGAGAGAAGTTAAGACGCATAACGTTCATGCCAGCATCTACTAGTTCAGTTAGCTTCTCTACAGATTCAGTTTTAGGGCCAATCGTACATACGATTTTGGTCTTTTTCATGGAAGGTACTCTCCGGTAAGTATTGTTACAATTTGAAATTTATTTAAGTTCTGAAGATTGGTCCGCTACATCAACATTTTGTGCCTGTTGTGTAAAAGCGCGGGACTTCCAATATGTCCTTCAGAGTTGTAAGTCTTTCATCAATTTTAGTCATTTTATGACTAAAAGATTTTGATTCAATATCGGTTTTCTGTGACTTACCCCACTATATAGGGGGTAGGTTGCAAAAAAATAACAGTCAGTTTTGTAATTTTTTTTCTTTTCGGGTGCGGATTCTACCACCTAATGAGTTCAATATCACTGCTTAACAATTGTCTTAGGACAAGGTTTTATCGCTATTTATTAATTTTTTGGATCAAAATAAATGGACTAAATAGTTTCGTTGTAACTATAATATGTTTCACATCGAAACTTAATGGCCTTTTTTAAATGTCGAAACGAAACACCCAGCTCAGAAGACATGCAATTTCTAACCTAGTGAATGAAAAAGGAGAGGTTAGTGTTGATGAATTATCCGCTAAGTTCGAAACCTCAGAGGTCACTATTAGAAAGGACTTAGCGTCTTTAGAGAAAAACGGTCAGCTTTTACGCCGTTATGGTGGTGCGATTTCGTTACCGAAAGAGGTTGTCAACGAAGAACTGGGTCAACAAGTTTCGACTCGAAAGATTTCATTGGCAAAAGCCGCTGCAGATTTAATTCGCGACCATAACCGCATCGTGATCGATAGTGGCAGTACGACCGGTGCTCTAATTCAGCAGCTTAATGCTAAGCGTGGCTTGGTTGTGATGACCAACTCATTGCACGTCGCTAATGCGCTTAATGAGCTTGAAAGCGAGCCGACGTTATTAATGACTGGCGGTACTTGGGATACCCATTCGGACTCTTTCCAAGGCAAAGTCGCAGAGTCAGTACTTCGAGCTTACGATTTTGATCAACTATTTATCGGGGCTGATGGTATCGACCTTGATAGAGGCACAACCACGTTCAATGAATTGGTTGGTCTAAGTAAAGTAATGGCTGAAGTGTCACGAGAAGTGATCGTGATGGTTGAGTCGGAAAAGGTGGGACGAAAGATCCCGAACTTAGAGCTGGCATGGGAGCACATTGACATCTTAATTACCGATACAGACTTAGGCGAAGAATCCAAAGCAAGTATCGAATCACATGATGTTCGTTTGATCTTGACTGAACCAGCGTAAAAACAAATTTAAGTATTATGCATTTACCTTCCTATAATTGATCTTGATAAAGATCTGGCCTTTGCTTGCTGCCAATAGGAATAAAACGAAATTGATGGAGTGAAACTATGTGTGGAATTGTTGGTGCAGTAGCACAGCGTGATGTAGCCGAAATTTTAGTAGAAGGCCTTCGCCGCCTAGAATACCGAGGCTACGATTCAGCGGGTGTCGCTGTAGTTGATAGCGAATCTAACCTAACTCGTGTACGCCGCCTTGGTAAAGTACAAGAGCTAGCAGACGCAGTCGATCAACAACATGTTATTGGCGGTACTGGTATCGCTCATACACGTTGGGCGACACACGGTGAGCCATCTGAAGCGAACGCACACCCACACATGTCTGGTGATATTGCTGTTGTACACAATGGCATTATCGAAAACCACGAAGCACTGCGCGCTATGCTGCAAGAGCGTGGTTACGTATTTACTTCACAAACGGATACAGAAGTTATTGCTCACTTAGTTGAGTGGGAACTTCGCACTTCAGCTTCTTTGATTGAAGCGCTACAGAAAACAGCAAAACAATTAGATGGCGCGTACGGCACGGTTGCGGTTGATCGCAAAGATCCTAGCCGCATTGTAGTCGCTCGTTCTGGTAGCCCGATCGTTATCGGCTTTGGTGTCGGTGAGAACTTCCTTGCCTCTGACCAACTGGCGCTACTGAGCGTAACTCGTCGCTTCATGTACCTAGAAGAAGGTGATGTTGCTGAGGTAACTCGTCGTGATGTTACGGTATTTGATGTAGCGGGTGAGCGTGTTGAGCGTGAAATCGTTGAGTCAAACGCTGAACACGACGCAGGCGACAAAGGTCAATACCGTCACTTCATGCAGAAAGAGATCTTCGAGCAGCCAACAGCGCTGATCAATACAATGGAAGGCCGTATCTCTGACACTTCGGTTATCACTAACGCGATCGGCGTTAAAGCTGAAGAGATCCTAAGCAAGGTTGAACACGTGCAGATCATCGCATGTGGTACGTCTTACAACTCAGGCATGGCTGCGCGTTACTGGTTTGAATCTCTAGCTGGCGTAAGCTGTGATGTAGAGATTGCTTCTGAATTCCGTTACCGTGATTTCGTTGTTCGTCCGAACAGCCTATTGGTGACTCTGTCTCAGTCTGGTGAAACGGCTGATACGCTTGCTGCACTTCGTCTTGCAAAAGAAAAAGGTTACATGTCAGCAATGACTATCTGTAACGTTGCGGGTTCTTCGCTAGTTCGTGAATCTGATTTTGCCTTCATGACACGCGCAGGAACTGAGATCGGCGTTGCTTCAACTAAAGCCTTCACGACACAGCTAGCGGCTATGCTGATGATGGTAACGTCAATTGGTCGTCTACAAGGTCGCATCAATGAAGAGAAAGAAGCTGAGATCGTTCAAGCACTGCATCAACTGCCTGCTGATATCGAGAAAGCATTGGCGTTTGATAAAGAGATCGAAGCGCTAGCACCTGATTTTGCTGATAAGCATCACACACTGTTCTTGGGGCGTGGTGAGTTCTACCCAATCGCGATGGAAGCGTCTCTTAAACTGAAAGAGATCTCTTACATCCACGCAGAAGCATACGCGGCTGGCGAGCTTAAGCACGGTCCTTTGGCTCTTATCGATGCAGATATGCCAGTCGTCGTTATTGCACCAAGCAACGACTTGCTAGAGAAACTGAAATCAAACGTTGAAGAAGTACGTGCTCGTGGCGGTCTACTTTACGTATTCGCAGATGAAGATGCAGGCTTTGAAAGCGATGAGAACATGAAGATCATCAAGATGCCTCACGTAAGTGAAGTAACAGCACCTATCTACTACACAGTACCGATGCAGTTGTTGTCTTACCACGTAGCGCTAATCAAAGGTACTGACGTTGACCAACCTCGTAACCTTGCGAAAGCGGTTACTGTTGAGTAATCGTTAGCTTATCTAAGAAAATTAGTGTCGGTAGACATTAAAGTTTGGAACTGTGACATTAAAGTTTGAAACTGTACCACTAAAGTTGAAAACTTTTTAAACCCGGTTAAACTGATTAAAAGTTGACCGGGTTTTTGTTATGGTAAAATCAAAGTACGTTTTAACTGAAAAGCAGATCATCAAGCGGATAAGTGAAGGCCGAGGTGCAGGAAGGCTTTCTGGCTATAAGCCGTGGCTGTATGTCAATGAGGTTCCTTCAGAAGGTCGATCTCAGAGAGTTTACTCTCACCTAACGGGGCGGATTCATCATGTACTATCGGATCTTGAGTTCGCAGTCTTTCTCCTTCTAGACCATAACCCTGCCGTAACAGACATTCGTGAGCAGTTTCCACTCAACAGAGATGACACTCTCAATATTTCCAAGGAAGGTCAACTTTGGCACCCTTCGCAAGGAGGGGTAAATCTTGTCATGTCCTCTGACTTTTTGGTTAACACCGCTTCTAAAACTCAGCCCAAGTTCGCTATTCAAGCAAAATATTCCAAAGACTTAAAAGATCTGAGAACTATTGAGAAGCTAGAAATAGAACGCCGTTATTGGCAGCTAAAAAGAATCCCCTGGTTCCTCGTAACAGATAAAGAGATAGACAAAACAGTCGTATCGAATATTGAGTGGTTATACGGGGTTAAGGGGTACTTTGATGAAGTAATAACGGATGAGCTATCGCTTACTTTTGAGCATATCAGAGCTTACTTTGTTCAACACCCAGAAAGAAAAGTCGTTGATCTGTGTAAAGAGTATGACATGGCATACCAGCAAGATCTTGGTCAGTCGCTTTATGATATTCGTTTAATGTGTGCAGCAAGGCTTATAACGTTCGATATTCGTTTACCATTTCATAGTTTGAAAGCGAAAGAAATTGCGTTTAGAAGCGTTTCTTTGTTCGGGGGGCATCGTAATGTGGCCAGTTAACGAAACTCTAGCGTTTGACGGTAAGGCTTACCGCGTGCTTTTTACCGAGACAAATTACTTCTATTGGATTGCTATTGATGAGGATAAAGGTTTACCGGAAAGAGTCTATTTTGATGAATGCCGTAACTGGGTTGATGAAGGGCGTATAGAAAAAATTCCGGACCCTTATTCATACCTTCAAGGAGAGTCTTGGACCAAAGAGTCAAATGCATATCAGAAAAGGCAGAACGACTTTGATTTGATTAAGCCTATCGTAGATGGTGAAGGAGCATTTGACAAAAGGGTTCGAGCAAAAAGGGTTAGTCATGCGGTTGCCAATTCAAATAAAACCAAATCGACCATCTATCGTTTAGTTCGGAGATATTGGCAGCGTGGACAAATAAAAAATGCCCTAATACCAGACTACAAAAACTCAGGCGCTGCCGGAAAGAGAAGAAACTTCACAACAAATAAAGCTGGTAAGTCTAGGGTTTACGGTGTCGGTGATGGCAAACAAGTCACTGAAGAAATCAGAAAACAGTTCCGAATTATTTGTGATAAATATTTGATGAATGATAAAGGGAACTCCGTTGCTTATGCACATAGAAAGTTTTCAAAAGCATATAAGTTAAAGAACCCAGATGTTGAAGAGCATGAAATTCCAACACTCCGCCAATTTAGATACTTCTACAAAACCGAGTATAGCAAGGTCACAAAGCTTACCGTTCAAACACCTCAAAGCAATTACAATAAAGATGTTAGGCCACTACATGGAACTGCAACCGAGCAAGCTTTAGGCCCAGGGAGCCGATATGAGATTGATGCCACCATTGCAGATATTTACTTAGTCGATGATGACGATGCAGACAAGGTTATCGGTCGGCCGACGATTTATATGGTCATTGATGTTTTTAGCCGTATGGTTGCAGGGTTTTATATTGGTTTCGATAACCCATCTTTCCCCGTTGCAATGAAAGCACTGATATGCAGCTTTAGCAGCAAAATAGAAACTTGCGCAAAATATGGTATCGATATTTCAGAAGAACAGTGGCCATGCATAGGCATTCCCGATGTGTTGCTGGCTGATCGTGGCGAATTGATGAGCCACCAAGCAAATTATTTGGTTGATGCTATTGGTGTTCGCCTTGAAAGTGCTCCACCTCGAAGAGGCGATGCTAAAGGCATTGTCGAGAGATCATTTGGTACATTGCAGGCTAAGTTCAAGCCCTATATGCCAGGTGTCGTAACTGGTAACAAGGTTAAGAAGCATGGTGAAAGAGACTATAGAGTTGAAGCTGCTGTGGCGAGATCAGACTTTATTGAAATACTGCTCTATTCAATACTTGCTCACAACTTAAACAAGCCATTGGATAAGTACGATCGTGCTCCTGATATGCCAGAAAGCCTTCCATCGATCCCTATTGAGCTTTGGAGGTGGGGCCTACAGAATCGTACTGGGCGTTTACGAGCTATTGATACGGATATTGCAAAAATACTGCTGTTACCTCGTCAAAAAGTCACTGTATCTGAATTGGGTATAAAGTTATGGGGATTAACCTACACAGGAAAAGAAATTATTCAGACAGGTTGGATGCACCGTTCTTCGGAAGTGTCTAGACCTAAAAAACTATTTGCAGCCTATGAGCTTGGTTCTGCTAATCACATATATCTGTTTCCTGAAGAAGGAAAAAACACATTTTGGGTTTGTGATCTTTCTAGTCGAAGTAGAGAGTTCCGAGATCTAACTTGGTATCAAGTATGGGAACGTCAAGCAGCTCAAAAACAGACTTTGGCTGAAGCTAACTATCAATTTGCACCCGTAGAACGAGATTTTGATGATCTTCTTGAAAAGAAACTGAAGAAAGCTACAAAAAATCGTAAAACCAGTACATTGAGCAACGCGCAAAAGATAAATGACATCAAAGGCAATAAACGGAATGTTCGAGAGCAAGAGAGAAAGGAATTAGCAATACAGCCAGTTAGGGCTAAACAAGAAGAAGTCGCGTCGGTGATACCTATAAAGGGAGAGGAGGAAAGTTATCGACTGCCTGACTTCATACCGGAGCTATTTGATGACGAGGATGATAACTGATGAAGAAAAGCCAAGATCATCGTGTAGTAGCCGTCTATCAAAGTGCTACGCTCTCAGCTTATCGAAATAACCCGCTGATAGAGGCATTACCACCGATAAATAGTTTCCTAGACGACTCGATTGCTCTGAAGGGCTCGTTAAGGTGTACCGCAGAAGATATCCATCGAAATGGCATCGAAAGAGCGCATAGTATCTGTCGTGTTATTGATGATTTTTTCCAGCCCCTCAGTCAGCACATACAGTTGCATGAACGACTTTCATTGATGATACGGCGTGGCTATGTTGGAAGAAATCCCGAAACAGGTGATTGGGCAAGACATATACAAAATGGTTACGAGCGTGTTTTATCTGGTGATTTGAAGGCGATAAAGTTCACGGAAGTTAGTTCTACAGCCCAAAGCATGACATTGATTGGATGTAGCGGAAATGGCAAAACAACGGCGATCAAGCAGCTTTTGTCGTTATACCCTCAAGTTATTTACCATCCAGACAGAAATCTCGAGCAAGTCGTTTATTTAAAAATTGATTGCTCCCATGATGGATCACTGAAAGAGCTGTGCTTGAACTTTTTTCGTGCGATGGATAGAGCATTAGGGACATCCAACTACGAAAGACAATACTCGATGAGCAAAAGACCGAGTATTGAAACACTTTTAGCTGCAATGGCTCAGGTTGCAAATGCTCATGCAGTAGGTGTTCTTATTATTGATGAAATACAGCACCTTAGTCGTTCTCGCTCGGGAGGCTCTGAGAAAATGCTTAATTTCTTTGTGACATTAGTAAATACCATTGGCCTTCCTGTGATTTTGGTTGGAACACCACGAGCCCGCGAGATATTTGAGGCTGATATGAGATCTGCAAGGCGAGGCTCTGGTCTTGGAGCGATTTTTTGGGATCCAATGGAAGAAGGAAGAGAATGGAAAGCGCTCACGGATAAGTTATGGACTCTTCAATGGCTACAAAAACGTGATGAGGTGTTGTCGGATGACATTCGTTCTCTATGGTATGACCTAAGCCAAGGTGTCTTGGATATTGTGGTTAAGCTATATGTCTTGTGTCAGCTGAGAGCAATCGCGACAAAAGTAGAAAGGATCACACCTAAATTAATGCAACAGGTTTACGAGGATGAATTAAAACCTGTTCACCCAATGCTAGCTGCTCTTCGCTCGGGTGATGTCGAAGAAATGATTAAGTTTTCAGACCTTAAACTAAGCAACACTGATAAACGGTTACTTGAGTTGCAAAAACAGGTAGCAACAACTGTTCAGCAGACACCAGAGGAGTTTGCATATCAACAGCTCAGAACCGATGAAGAGCGACGTGTATATATGGCCCTAAAAGATGAGTTTGACTCAACGCTTTTAGCTCCTGTAATACGACAGCTATTTGATCAACATCCTGATTTGACATGGATAAGCTTACTCCCATTGGTACATGAGCAACTTGCCAATCCTGAGCTGTTAAAATCTAAAAAAGAGGCTAAGCCAAGTAAGGGCAAGAGGGCATCCGCAATCAAACAGACTCAGTGGCATACCCTTGATAGTGAGGATTTGAGGTTTGTTCACTCTCAATCTGATTCTGATAATGAAGTGTACACAGCAATGTCAAAGTCGGGTTTGATTCTAGACATTCAGTCACTGTTAGAAAAGGCGGTTTAATATTGCACTGCTTCCCTGTCCCTTATCCAGATGAATTAATCTATAGCTTGGTGGCTAGAGCTGGAATTCGCAGTGCGATTACAAGTTCTAAACAGCTACTAGATGAAGTGTATGGTGACAGAAAAGTGATTGCGACAACTGACCTGCCTAGTCATTTGTCTTCGATATCAGAGCAGCTAGTTAACACGGGACGATTTGACGTCCAACAGCTTATTTATGAACATACAATGTTCCCGATTTACGCTCCTTTTGTTGATGAAAGCATTAGGATTAGAGCGATGGAGCGAATGGAACATTGTGCTAAGGGCTCTGTTCATCTAATGCTAGGAGCCCCAGCTTCTATTGTAAAAACGTCGGATAACTTTTGTGTTTGCCCAGCTTGTGTCGCGGAACAAAAGCAAAAATATGGGGAAAGTTATTGGTCTAGATTGTGGTTTTTGCCATCTTTACCTTACTGCCCTAAGCATGGACTTCTTAGTCAATCGACAACCTCTTACCATGATAGTAGGCACATGTACCATGCATGTGACCGAATACAATGCCTGCCCATTTTATGTGACGACCAGAATATAACAGCGAAGCGGTTTGATTACTTAGTGAGCAAAGCTCAAGAGGTAATGTGTTTACCAGTCCAAGACTCCCCGACTCAGCATCAATGGAGCCTTTTCTACAATCATCTAGCGCACGACTTTGGGTGTGGAAAAGGCAATAAGCAGATTGCTCACGATAAGATTGCAGACTTAGTTGTAAGCAAGATCGTTACCCCTGAACTAACTATTAATTCTGATAGAGAGACTAATTGGCTTCGCACGTTATTTCGCTATCATCGTAAAGCTTTTAGCTATCTACAGCACTTAACGGTTTGGTCTGCTTTTATTCCTGAAATGTCGGCTAGTGAAATCATAAAAAAAGTAAAATCAAAAGATAAAGTGACAGTATCTCTCTCGAAGGACGATGCTCATCTTGTGCCAAATCCAAGTGAAGAAAAACGTAAGTTGTGGCGTAACTTAATAGGTAAGACCCCTATTAAGAAAGCACGCAAACTTCCAGGTGGTGGTGCACTGTATGCTTGGCTGTACCGAAATGATAGAGATTGGCTATTAGCTTTCAATCGAGTCCATCAATCCCAATCTCATGTAAGGCAGAAAAAAGTAGATTGGAGCGCAAGAGACCGATCACTAACTAAGCAGCTTATTAGGATTGTCGAACGATTAGATACCGTTATTGATGGCCCTCGAAGAAGCAAAAATTTCTTACTTAAGCAGCTAGATGATTACGGCTCGGTGAGCAAAAAACTGAACTTATTACCCTTGCTATCTCTTGCTTTGAATCGGTATCAAGAAAGCGTCTTTGAGTTTCAAGCTCGTCGGCTAGTCATGGCAGTAATCGCAAAATCAAAAAGAGGTTCAGGAATGAGTCGCTGGCAATTGATGCGTTCAGCAAGCCTTCCCAACGAAAGAATAATGCCAGTTATCGCAGATTTACTTGGCTGGGTAACAACAGGATCAGATTACAAATAAGGAAATGATATGGGAGCTAGGTTTTACAAGTGTGACGATGATGTACGTATAGTCCATACAGGTAAAGTATTAGTACGAACAAGTGATTCGTCTTACCGGCCTTCAATTGAAGTTTGGTGCTATCCCCCTCAGCAGAAAAATAATTTTCATGCGACTGCATTTTCTAACGTTCCTGCTTTGTATCGAGGAAAAATAATTAATCAAAGAGGGTTATCAGAAAGTTACGCTAAACGAGGGCGTCACAAATTTAGAGGTAATGAGTTCCTTCGACACAGTAGCTTGAGTGAGTTCCCCGACTCAGAGTCAGCAGAGTCTTTGAGAAAGAAAGAGTCAGAGCAACATGCATTTGTATTAGACCGAGGCGCTGCCCCTAAACTGGTTATTCCTCAGCTTGAGCTGGCAAGGGTTCTATTTTATGCCAGCTCGTACTTATCGCGAGCGTCATTAATGTCTTCTCGTTTGCTTACCGACTTCAAGGTCGAAGTAAACACCAAGGAGGACTATGCCAATATCGAAGTGTTGCAAACATCAAACTTTCCTCCTTCGGCATTCAATGATTCAGCAACGAGAGGAATGTTGAGTTGGCTACTTATTGATAGCAATGCAAAGCGTTCATTTGAGTCGATTTTTAGATATTTCAACGTCGAAAAGGAACAAGGTGTATCTGCGGGGTATAAGCGTTGGCTATTTCACTTTGATCCGCCACAAATGTCTGGGTGGTCTTTCTCATATGACGGCAGACTTGATACGAGTGGTCGCTACTTTCTGGTTGAAAGGATCACGGATATTGAAATTAATGCTCAAATGCCGTCTAGGGTCTATTTCCACAACCCTTCATTTTCGCATCCAGATGAAGGCCAAGAGCCAACGAGTGGTGGAAAATGCCCTGAACCATACGAGCGCCCAGAAGATCATATTATCGATGATGATCGTGAGGCTTCCGATGCTAACCATGCATTTTTACTAGGTGAAAATACTTGCTCAGTAAGGTTTAAAAATCGTTTTTCAACATCGAAAGCAACAACGCCCAAAAGGAGTCATCGGCCAGATAGAAGTAAAGATGTAGCTAAGAAAGCTGGTGATAAGGTCAGTACCAATGAGCCTGGCAGTAATGGTGAGATACCTTCGGCAGACATGGGCGGAGGTATGCAAGATTGTACTAACAGGTCAGAGGAGTATGCCTCTCGTTTTACGGCCTTCAACATGATGGTGCAAATGCTAGAGGAAAAATACGCCTGCACAATCATTGACTCATACACTCATGAACTGGATCAGGTTGGGCGTAGTAAATGCCACCTGATTGACTCTGGTGCAAAGAGAACGATTCGTTGCGTTGTTGTTGAACGGAACGGTCATGTTAATTACTTGCTTGAAATAGATGTAACAGGTTTGAATAAATGGATCTCTACTAAATGTGTGCGGCAAATAGATACACGCAACTGGAAAGAACAGTTTTCTCGAATCAAAAAAGGCGTGGTGACAAAGTCTTTGGGGTGGCCAACACAAGAGATGGACGCCATGTTTGGCATCAATAAGCATATTGGTATTTCTCACCCTACGTCAGTAGAAGGGCACCCAACGGGGATTCCAACCGAATCAATCTTAGATTGGGCTAGGAGAGTAGCTAGCAAGTTATAATTTAAAAGTAATCTTAACAAATACTTGCGGCTCTTATTACATTAGCGATCGCTTTTGCATGTTGTTCGGTCCCATCCCACACGTCAATTACTGCCTGTTCTATTTCACCACAATTCTTAATACCAAAAGAAAAATCTGGTTTTAAAGTTACATTTAACTTCATTGCAATAGATTCAATCTTATTATTTCTTAAACGCTCCCATCTTCCGTTTACTATTCGACTAATGCTCGCTTGAGATGTCCCAAGCTTCTCAGCGGCTTCCCCCTGAGTTAATTTATTTAGTTGCATATAATCAAGAAGTGCTACTTGAAGCACTTTTTTTGCTTTCCAATTATTCATATATTCATGAATTATTGAATTATTGAATTATTGAATTATTGAATTAATGAATAACTATATTAATCCCATTAAACGAAGATAACAAGCGAAATACTTGCTACTCCGAAGAAGGAACTTATCTATGTCAGGTACCTCTAAATTTGACTGCAGTACAGCCATAACATCATTGAGCATTTAGGGTTAAAGCTATACCAGAACAAGCCTACAAATGTGATAGCTGAGCTCATTTCAAATTCTTGGGATGCAGATGCACAAAATGTTTGGATAGATATCGGAGGTGACCATCTTTGTGTGACAGATAATGGTTTTGGAATGACAGAGAAAGAACTCCAAGAAAATTATCTGATCATAGGTAAGAAAAAACGTTCAGGGGATGACCTAGCAAAACAAACGAGCAAGCAACGTTGTGTTATGGGAAGAAAAGGGATTGGTAAATTAGCGCCATTCGGAATAGCGCAAAAGCTCTCTCTGGTTACAGTATCGAAAGAAGATAGAAAGTGCTATTGGATTGAACTTGATCTAAACGGAATGCTGTCTTCATCTAACGAAGATGATTCATTATCACCAATTCTTTATGAACCAAATGTTATCAGTAACGGAATTAAATTAAGTGATTTACCTCTGAGTTTAGATAAAACAGGTAAGGTAGCGCAGTTCATTGAACGTACAAAAAATGTTGGACACGGTACAGCCATTATCATGGAAACATTGTCTTTAAAAAAATCAATACCTTTAGAGCAGCTAAAGCAGTCTATCGGTCAGCGGTTTACTATTACATTATTACGAGATGACTTTTCTGTTTTGGTTAATGATAAAAAAGTAAGTAAAGATGAAGCATTGCCTACGTTTAATTTTCGTATCCCAAATGAGGGGATGGAAACCGAAACTATTAATGTCAATGGTATTGACCGTGAAATTAGGTATTGGGTTGGCTTTGTTGCTAAGGCTGATTGGTCACAAGATCAGGCTGGGGTCGGTGTATATGCTCACGGTAAAATAGCCCAAGATCGTCCATTTGTCTTTGGGTTGAAAGGGCGTGAGATTTGGTCAAGATATATGTACGGTGTAATTGAAGCTGATTGGCTAGATGAATTAGATGAAGATGTTGTATCGACAGATCGAACTAGTATTAACTGGGAGAATGAAGATGCACAGGAAATGTATTCAAAAGGCGCAGAACTAACCGCTAAATGGATTAATCTATTTCAAAAACATCAACTGAGTGACAATAAAGGTCGAGTAAAAGATAAGATTAAACAACTGCCGAATGAACTAAGAGTTACCGAGGTTGAACAAAACGCGATTTCAGAAATTGTTTGCAGTATGAGTCCTAAAATACAAAAGGATGAAAGCTTACAAACTGAGGTTATTCAAAAGCTCACTTCTGCTTGGACTCATGCTCCTAGCCAAGTTGTAATTAAATCTCTTTGGAGTCGAGTCAAAGATATTGAAGATGAAGACGAATTTATTAAAACCATAGATGAAATCAATAAACACTTAGTTCCGGAGTCCATGTCTTTATCTGTGATGGTATCTCAAAAGATATTTGCACTAACAAAACTAGAGCAGTTAACAAAAACTGGTACAGAGCCTCAATTGCAAAATTTGTTAGAGCAGTTTCCTTGGATTCTTGGATCTGATAAAGGAAAAGTTTTTGCTAATCAAACAATGAAAGAAATCGCGAAACAAGCAGCTATAGATGGAAATTTGCTGGCTCATGGCTCGACTGCTTTGGACGTTAAGAATCAACCAGACTCAGGGACTAGGCCTGACTTTACAGTTTTTTCTGATTCTAATGATAGTAAAATTATTCTTATTGAGTTAAAAAGCCCTCAAGTGGATTTAGCCCGCCCCCATTTAAATCAGCTGAACACTTACATGGGCTGGTTTGAAGATCAATATCCAGATGCTGAAGTCTTTGGATATTTGATAGGTCGGAACCCTAGTCAGTGGCGAGAGAAGAACAGAGATCCAAATGTACATGTTCTATCGTGGCAGGATGTGTGCTTAAGATCTAGAAAAGATTATGTTGAGCTGCTAGCTTCTATGCTGTATGGCGTATCTGAGTTTTATGATGATATTAGAATTAAAAAAGCTGTAGAATTTGGTGGAAGTGAATCGATGGAACTATTGAAAAAAATGGCAGAATCTAAACCGCAGTTACAAGAACTATTTGAGCGTATAGATAGAAAAACCGGTGGGACACTGCATGCTTAGTTCAATAGATCTTTTTTCTGGTGGTGGTGGCCTTTCTGAAGGGATGAAACAGGCCGGATTTAGCATTTTATCAGCCGTTGAAAACAATAAAAATGCGGCTGAAACATTTAGAGCGAATCATGAGGCTTCATTTGTCTTTGAAGACGATATTAGACTAGTATCAGGGACGGAAATACTTAAACGAAGTGGTATTTTAAAGGGGGAGTTTGATCTTTTAGCTGGCTGCCCACCCTGCCAAGGTTTTTCATCTCTGACAAGAAAGTACAAAAGAGATGACGATAGAAACAATTTAATAAATGAAGTCGGTAGATTAGTAAAAGATATAATGCCTAAGACTATAATGATCGAAAATGTACCTGGTTTAATGAGTAAAGGAAAACCGTTGCTAGACGCATTTTTAGACGAAATACATAAGCTAGGTTACTTGTCAAACTATGGGGTTTTTCAGGTTGCAGATTATGGAGTTCCACAACATCGAAGAAGATTTGTCTTATTAGCTGGATTAGGGTTTGAAGTCAAAATACCGAGTGCTACACATTCTGAAAAATTAAAAGCAGGAACAAAACCTTGGGTAACGGTTAGGGAAGCTTTTGATGGTCTTGATGAGCCAGTATTGTTGAAAGATACATATGTTGATGGTGGACCACAGAAGTTTAATTGGAATGTACGTAGAGATATTTCTCCAATTAATATAGAGCGTCTGAAATACTTAAAGCCAGGGGGAAGTAGATTTGATATACCAGATAGGTTGAGACCAAATTGTCATAAGGGAAATGACCGTGGCTTTTCAAATGTGTATGGAAGAATGAGTTTTGATACTGTATCACCTACCATTACTGGAGGCTGCACGACTTTAAGTAAAGGGCGTTTCGGGCATCCTACAAAATTAAGAACTATATCAGTGAGAGAAGCTGCTAGGTTGCAAACTTTTCCGGATAGTTTCGAATTTGCCACTGATACAGTTGATAGTGTATGTCAAATTATTGGTAATGCGCTACCTTGTGAGTTTGCTAGAGTTATGAGTTTAGCTTGCAGGAATGCAATTGTTGGTAATGCTTAGGTTAACGGAGCAGTTTAATTTCAACCTTTATTGTCACTTATTACTTGATATTGAGCATTGACTTATAGTTAGTTTCAATCTTTATTGTCACTTTCATCTTTGTAGCATTACGTAGCAATAAGCCCCATACAAGAGAAAAGTTTTAAACTTTAATGTCCTCCGACAATTAGATAATAAGAAGCCCATCCTGTGATGGGCTTTTTTGTGTCTGCTAGTTAACGATTCGTGTTAGAGCTAGCTGTAGCGTCATTAAGCATTAAGCATTAAGCGCTAAGTGCTTGCTCAAGGTCAGCCAAGATATCGTCAATGTGCTCGATACCTACTGAGAGACGAATCATCTCTGGTGACACACCTGCTTGCTTTTGTTCCGCTTCGCTTAATTGACGGTGTGTTGTAGAAGCAGGGTGACAAGCGAGAGATTTTGCATCGCCAATGTTCACCAAGCGCTTGAATATTTGTAGCGCATCATAGAAACGAACACCGGCTTCATAACCATCTTTCAAGCCAAAAGATAAAATGGCAGACGGCTTACCTTGCATGTATTTCTCAGCCAGCGGATAGGACTCAGACGTTGATAAACCAGCGTAGCTCACCCAACTCACTTTCTCATGTTGCTGAAGGTACTCTGCTACTTTTAGTGCGTTCTCTGTGTGTCGCTCCATGCGTAACGACAACGTTTCTAGACCTTGCATTAGCATGAAGGCATTCATAGGCGACAGTGCAGCGCCTGTATTACGTAGTGGAACCGTTCGAGCACGACCAATAAACGCGGCTTCACCAAAAGCCTCGGTGTACACCACACCGTGGTAAGAAGGTTCTGGCTGATTAAATACTGGGAAGCGATCTTTGTGCTCTGCCCATGGGAATTTGCCTGAGTCGACAATCACGCCACCCAATGTTGTTCCGTGACCACCAACGTATTTGGTGAGTGAGTGCACCACAATATCAGCACCAAAATCGATAGGTTTACACAACACAGGTGTCGCCACCGTGTTATCGACAATCACAGCTACACCTTGTGCGTGAGCAAGCTCAGCAACTCGTTCTAAGTCGATAATATTACCAGCGGGGTTACCGATACTTTCGCAGTAAACCGCTTTGGTTTTTTCATCAATCAGTGCCGCTAAGCTTTCAGGTTTGTCGTCTTTGGCAAAGCGAACTTCTATCCCTTGGTTTGGCAGCATGTGAGCAAATAGAGTGTAAGTACCGCCGTAAAGCTGAGGCGTTGAAACGATGTTATCACCGATTTGTGCCAACGTTTGAATGGCGTAGTTGATCGCCGCGCTGCCCGCACTCACCACTAAGCCTGCAATACCACCCTCTAAGGCCGCCATGCGTTTTTCCAACACATCGTTGGTTGGGTTCATTATGCGAGTGTAGATATTACCGGGTACCGCAAGATTGAAGAGGTCAGCGCCGTGTTGTGCGTCATCGAATTCGTAAGCAACGGTTTGGTAAATAGGGGTCGCAACTGATTTGGTGGTTGGATCAGTGTCGTAGCCGAAGTGAATCGAGAGCGTTTCGTCTTTCATGTTTCTTCCCTGAACGATTGAATTATTTACGTACTCTCATATTGCCGATTTTTTTATAAAAGAAAAGTATATTTAGTCACAGAGAGGGAATTGGAATTGTGTGGGACGATTGGTTATTTGTAGGAAACATAGCTGTGAGTTGTGCAGCTTCAGAAAAGCAAAAAGCCAGAGCAGTGTGAATTGTTCTGGCTTTTCTAATTTGGTGGCCCCTCCCAGATTTGAACTGGGGACCGAACGATTATGAGCCAAGCTTCAGCCCTGTAATCAACATAGTAACCCTGCCCCGAATCACTCCGAAATCCACCAGCAAAATCACATCACCTGATTATCCGCATGAATTCTCTGACGCCGACGACGGGGATTATGGGGTTGTTGGGGTTGGTAGAGTACGACGACGCCGTCGAGGTTATGGGGGTAAAGTTGAGTGGAAAGACAGGAACCGGACAGGAAAAGACAGGAAGAAGTCTCTAGGCGTAATAAGTCTCGAAATGAATTTATATTATTGAATTAGAATAACTTTTACCGATTAGTAACGGTGAGTTTCTTCTTTCTAGTTCAATAAATAAAGGAAAGTTTCTATGAACCAATCTAAAGGCAGTACAGCTAATGCAGAAGCTGATGGATCTAAAGCCACGTCAAAACACAATCCATTTTCGAACATCCTCAAATCAGGGGAAGCAGACAAACTAGGTTCAAAATCTCAAGGGAAAGTTCTCTTCGAGATTGCGCAAAATATTGAGGATAAACAACTCAACTTCCGGATTGCTGGGCAGACAGGAGGGGCAGGGTTACATTCAAAACAATGGATTCCATGCTCTAAGTTATTTGATGTTATCGAATCTCAGGGTGATAAACCATGGAAAAGTCAGGTCTACAAATCCCTTTATTCTTCTGGCTCCGCTAACAACCAGGGCTTCTGTGCCGCTATCGTTCGTGGTCTAGGTTTAGCCGTGAAAGCTGAGTCGTCTATCTACTTACATATCGTTTCAGAGAAATACCAAGATAGGAAAAAGGAGCTTCTCGATCTCGTTAATCACATCAAACCTACCCAGAAAAAATAACAGAAGGATCTCATTATGAATTTAGTCTTCGATAAAGAGCGTCTAGTGCTACCAATTAGTACCGACCTTCAAGATGTAATTAACATGGTTATTGATCGCTCTAAGAAACTAACCCCGTCAACCCATGCTGTAACCATCAATTTTCGAGAACGTGCTTACTGTCCTGAAAGTGGAGGGTATCACCCTGTCGAGATTCGTATCACTAGACTTAACGACCAGTGGATTTTCGACTACATCACTGACTTTAGTTACTGTGGATTGATGCCTGAACTTGAGAAAGAAATCGACTTTGATTTTGGTCATGGTGTGGCTTACATCCGTTACATGGGTGAAGTTCCCATTATTGAATCCAGTGTCGCTGAGTTCTATTCGATGTGGGAAACCAATTTCCTAAGCTACGTCGGAATGGACTGCTTCGATGAGATAGAAGTTTCGATAGATTAGGGTGTCGTCGTCGACGTAATGACGACGCCGTCGATAAACCTACTCATGAACAAGTCGCTAGATAGGCTTCAATATCTCTAACCAAGGCTTGTTTTACCCATGATGGAGAAATTACATCGATATCAGGCAGCCAAGATTTGAGGACTGGCATTAATGCGTGAATATCTGATGTCTCAATGCTTATAAGTGTCGAGCCATAACCCAACTCTTTCAGCACTTGAATTGTTATAGGTTGTTCTGACCTCTGGTAATCATCAATTCGACTAGAACCTACCTGTGCGATGACCTCTACAATACCCTGAGTATTCCAGTGTAATTCTTCTCTGATTAGTTTCTCGTTGAAGCTAGGGGAGGGAGTGTAAATATCATCGTGTTGAACTAACTCTGTAATCTCCGATACTCGAAACGAATGATCCGCACCAGCAGTTTTGGACACTGAGTTAAGTGAGTACAATCACTAATG